>CAZJXU010000411.1:0-2351 GCA_964550095.1 uncultured Spirochaetales bacterium
ACAGAGGCTACGCGGAGAAGTTCCTGGGCCGCGGCGTTCCGGTTTACCTGGTGGGGATGGAGTTCGATCCTGACGACCGCAACATCAAGTACCTCGACATCGAACCGCTCCGGGGCCGGCGAACGAGCGGGCGGAAGAAGAGCGCCCGGAAGAAGATCACCCGCAAGAAGAGCGGTGCCCGGAAGAAGGTCACCCGAAAAAAGACCACACGCAAGAAGAGCAGCCGAAAGAAAACGGGGCAGAAGAAGGGCGGGCGGAAGAAGAACGCCCGCAAGAAGACCACCCGGAAGAAGACCACCCGGAAGAAGACGGGACAGAAGAAGGGCGCCCGGAAGAAGCGCAGCCCGCGCCGGTGACTTCCGCCGCGGGTTGCGTTAGCCTGCACACATGCCGGGTGCTTCCCGTGTTATCGCCTGCGCCGCCCAGGAACTCCCCGCTTCCGTGAACTGGCTTGGCCTGGTGGGGGGCCTGCACACGCGGCCCGGTTTCTGGTGGCTGGACAGCTCTGCAATGTGCGCGCGACAGGGGCGCTTTTCTTTTGCGGGCTGCGAGCCCTGGGCGTGCGTGCGCATTTTCGGCGGGCGCGCGGTCGGTCGCGTTCACAGGCCCGGGCCCCTGACTCCGCCACTGGTCGAGCGGCAATATGCGGACCCGCTCGCTGCGCTGCGCGCACTGCTTCCCGCCGGGCCCGTGCACGGCGCCGAGCTTCCCTTTCCTTTTGCAGGCGGCGCGATTGCCGCGCTCGGTTACGAACTGGCCGATGCTTTCGAGCGTCTGCCGCCGCCCCCCGAAGGCGACCTGCCCGACGCCACCCTGCTCGGCATCGACCGCTTGTATGCATGGGATCACATAAAGGGCCGGGGCTATGCAGCGGCGCTGGCCGCCGCCGACACTCCGGAAGCCGCACAGCGCGCCGCGCAGCAGGCGGCGCGTGAACTGGCAAGCGCCGCGCCGCAGGGCCCGGCGCCGGGCTGTGATGTTTCGCCGCCGCCCGAACAAACAACGTCGGCGCAGCAAACAACGTCGGCGGAACAATCACAGTCGCCCGAACAAGCTTTGCTGGCCGAAGGTGCAGCATCGCCGGAACAATTGGCGCGGGCGCAGCAATCACCGTCGGCGCAGCAAGCAACATCAGCCGAACAAACAGTGTCGCCCGAACAAACAGCGTCGGCGCAGCAGGCTTTGCTGGCCGATTTCATGTCGCGCGTTCGCACGCACTTCGATGCGGCCGGTTACGGGCGCGCCGTGCAGCGGATACGAGAGGGCATCGTCCGGGGCGATCTCTACCAGGCCTGCCTCACGCACCGCATAGAGTTTCCTTTTTGCGGCAGCCCCTTTGCGCTCTACGGCGCGCTGCGCGAAAAAAGCCCCGCGCCTTTTTCGGCCTACCTGGAACTGCCGGACTTTACCTGGCTGGGCGCTTCGCCCGAGCGCTTCCTGGCCGCCACGCCGGAGGGTCTGCTTGAGAGCCGGCCGATCAAGGGCACGCGCCCCCGGCGTGGCGAAGCGGCAGCAGACCGGGCCGAGCGTGAGGCACTGGCGCGCTCCGAAAAAGACCGCGCGGAAAACCTGATGATCGTGGACCTGGTGCGCAACGACCTCGGCCGGGTTGCACAGTGCGGCAGCGTGCAGGCGCCGGAACTTTTTCTGGTGGAGCCGCACGCGGGTGTGTTCCAGTTGGTTTCGACGGTGCAGGCGCGGCTGGCGCCCGGGGCCGATGTCATCGACGCCGTGCGCGCCGCCTTTCCTCCCGGCTCCATGACCGGCGCGCCCAAGCTCGCGGCCATGACCCTGCTGCGCGCGCTGGAGCCGGTGCGGCGCGGCCCCTACGCCGGCGCGCTCGGCTACTTCGACGTGCGCGGCGGCGCGGATTTGTCGGTGGTGATTCGCACGCTCTTTGTGCGGGAGGGCCGCGCCTGGCTGCACACGGGCGGCGGCGTGGTGTACGACAGCGACCCGCAGGGCGAATGGCGGGAGGCGGGAGACAAGGTGCGCGTGCTGCTCGAAACCGCCGCGGCCGTCTCTGCCGCATCCGCCGCCGAAGGGGAGGGCTGAGCCCGTACTTAATAGGGGGCGGAAATTCACTTGCTCGCCGTGGAGCGTTCCGTTGCCCGGCGCGCCCCGAACACCTGCCAGGGCGAGTCCGCCGCCCCCGGGGGATTCGGCGTGGCGGCCCTCGGCCATGTGGAGGGCCGAACGGGGCGTGGATTCGGCGTGACGAGGCGGCAGGGAGGTCTCAGCCGCACGGGGCGGCCTCCCAATCCCCATGCTTTCCCCGGTCCACCAGCGCTCTGCCCGCCATCCCCCGGGGATTTGGCGCGGCGAGGCGGCAGGGAGGCGCGGGCAGGGGG
>CAZJXU010000412.1:0-1694 GCA_964550095.1 uncultured Spirochaetales bacterium
TCGTGGAGCGCCTGATGGCGCGGCGCGAAGAGGCGAAGGCGCGCGAAGACGCCCACACCAGCCAGGCCGTCAAGATCATGATGAATGCGCTGTTCGGCGTGCTGGGCACGCCCGCCTGTCGCTTCTTCGACCCGGAGGTGGCGGGCGCCATCACCCGCTTCGGTCGGCAAATCCTGCACTGGACGCGGGATGCATTCGAAGCGGCGGGCGTGCCTGTGCTGTACGGCGACACCGACTCGGTGTTCGTGCAGCTCCCCGAGAAGCAGGATGCGCACGCGCTCGCCGCCGAAGCCGGGCGCCTGCGGAGCCAGGTGCAGCGCGCGCTGGACGAGCGCATCCGCAGCCGTTACCGGGTCGTGCCGCGCCTGGAGCTGGAACTCGAACGGATTTTTGAGCGCTTCTTCCTGCCCCGGGTGCGCGGCGGAAAAAGCGGGAGCAAGAAACGCTACGCGGGCCTAAGCAGCGGCCGGCTGGTCGTGGTCGGCCTCGAGGCCGTGCGCCGCGACTGGCCGGAGCTGGCGACGCGCCTGCAGGAAGGCGTGCTGACGCGCCTGTTCACCGATCACGACCCCCTGCCCTTCATCGCGGATCTGGTGGAGCGACTGCACGCAGGCGAACTCGACCGGGAGCTGATCTACACCAAGCGCATCCGCAAGGGTTCGCTGGACCGCTACACCGCCAATGCGCCGCACATCCAGGCGGCGCGCAAGGCGCAGGCCGGCGCGGGCGACACCATCCACTACCTGGTGACGCACAGCGGCCCCGAGCCGGTGCTGCCGGGGGGCGACCTGCCCAGCGGCATCGACTACGCGCACTACATCGAGAAGGTGCTGCGCCCCGTGGCGGACAGCATCCTGCGCGAAATCGGCAGCAGTTTCGGCGAGGCGCTGGGCGAAGCGAGCCAGCCGGATTTGCTGTAAGCCCGCGGGCCGCGCGGCGGTGACGACTTTCAGCCGGAAGCGGCGACCGACGACGACGCGGCGCCACCGTGCGGCAGCAGCAGCTCGAGCAGCGAGGCCTCGCCCGGCACGCCGATGCGCAGCGGAAAGCCGTAGAAGCCCGTGCCCCGGTGCACGTAGAGGCGACCGGCGCCGTGGCCGAACAGGCCGTGGTCGGGCCAGCGCGTGTTGGCCAGCACGGTCCAGTTCAGGCCCAGGGAAACCAGGCCGACCTGCCCGCCGTGGGTGTGACCGGAAAGCGCGAGGTCCACCTCGCCCTTGGGTACGTCGCGAAAGTGCGAGGGGTCGTGCAGCAACAGCAGGCGCAGGCGCCCGGGCGCGCGCGGGTGGCGCACGAAGAGGTCTTTCAAAAGCTCCGGCCTGCCCTTGTAGTGAAAGTCGGCGCCCAGGATTTGCACGGGGCCGGCCTCCGTTTCGACCTCGGTGGCGTCGTCCACCAGAAGCGGGATGCCATTGGCCGCCATCGCCGCATGCACTTCTTCCAGCGCTTCGTGGTCGTGATTGCCAAGGCAAGCGAAGCAGCGCCCGGCGTAAGCCCGCAGCGGGCGCAGCGCTTCGGCCAGGCTTCCGGGGCTGCCGTTGCCCTCCATGGTCAGGTAGTCGCCGGTCAGCAGCACCAGGTCGGGCCGATAGGCGAGCAGTTTGCGAATGCGCCGCTGCAGGCGATGCACCGGCTGCCAGGGTCCGAGATGCGGGTCCGTAATTTGCACGATGCGCAGGGGCCGCTCTGCCTGC
>CAZJXU010000413.1:0-5060 GCA_964550095.1 uncultured Spirochaetales bacterium
ATCCCCTTTTTTACGGTTGACTTCCTTTTGCCCCCGGTCGCTGGTAGCATTCCGTGTTGTTGCCCCGCGCCCCCTGCGGCGCCGGGCGTACGCCCGGGCACGGGCGTGATCAAGGGAGTGATGTGTTGGTGCGCCCGGATCAAACCCGAAAGCAAGGCTCGCACGCGTCGCGTCTTGGCGCGGCGGCCCCGCTAAGCGGCGTGGCGGCCTGGACCCTCGTCACCCTGGGCGTGCTGGCCGCCCTGTTCGTGTTCACAACGCGCCGGGCCGGCGACGCTTCCGAAGCCATTGCGGATGCGCGTTCCGGGCAGGCGCCTGTCGCCGCGTCGCCCGCCGCGCCCGTCCTCGGCTACGCGCCGGCCCAGGACGACCGCCCGCTGCAGGTGATTTCCGGCACGCTGCGCCGCGGGCAAACCCTGACCGGGGCGCTGGTTCGGCAGGGCGTTCAGGTGTCGATGGTGTACCGGATAGCATCCGCCATGCGACACATGGTGGATTTCCGTTACGCGCATCCCGATGACAGCTACCAGCTCCGGCGCGATCTCCAGGGCGAGCTGGTGGATTTCACCTACAACAGCTTCAGGCAAAACGAGCACTACATTCTGCATCGGGAAAACGGCGACTTGGTGGTGGCTAGGTATGATCCCCGCGAGTATTTGCGGGAGCACCTGCTCGCGGGCGTGATTGCCGAAAGCGGCAGCTTTTTCGATTCCGTGGTGGCGCTGGGCGAAAGCCGGGAGCTGGCGCTGGCCCTGACGCAGATTTTCGCCTGGGATGAAAACTTTTCGCGCAAGGCCCGGCCCGGCGACCGCTTCCGCATCCTGTACGAGCGACGCTACGCGCCGAGCGGCGACGGCGGCGAAGAGTACCGGGGCACGGGCCGCATCCTGGCTGCCCGCTTCACCCGCGCGGGGCGCAATCACACCGCCATTTACTTCGAGCCGCTGCACGTGCGCGGCGGCTATTACCACGTCGACGGCGCGCCCGTGCAGCGCCGCTTCCTGAACGCGCCGCTCAACTACCGTCGCATCAGCTCGCACTTTTCGCTTTCGCGCCTGCACCCGATCCTGAGAGTGCGCCTGCCGCACCCGGCCATTGACTACGCCGCGCCCACCGGCACCGAGGTCTGGAGCGTGGCCGACGGCACGGTGATTTTCCGGGGCAGGCTGGGCGGCTTCGGCAAGATGGTGAAGGTTCGCCATCAGGACGGCTACGTCTCCTACTACGGGCACCTGTCGCGCTTCGCGCCCGGTCTCCACGTAGGAAAGCGACTGAATCAAAAAGAGGTGGTCGGCTACGTGGGTTCCACCGGCCTTTCCACCGGCCCGCACCTCGACTATCGCCTGAAGCGCTACGGTCGCTACGTGAATCCCTTGCGCGTGCAGGTTCCCCAGAGCGAACCGATAAGGCCGCAGTACCTGGCGGAGTTTTTCGAAAAGCGCGACACCTATCTCGACGCGCTCGAAAAGCCCGTGGTCGCAGGCCAAATCCCTGCCGGGCGTCTCCCGGAAGCGGAGCTGCCTTTCGGCGCGCACGAGGGCGCTCCCGCGGCGGCAGCACGCCGGGCGGCGAGGGCCCCGGCGGGCTGAGGCCTGCGGGTGAGTACGCCGCCGCACGGGACGCGCCCGGACCGGGCGCCTGCGTCGCGCACATCCCGGCAAGGCGCCGGGTCCGCTCACGCGCAGCAGCCGCTGCGTGCAGACTCCGCCGGGGGCCGTGCGCCCGGCGCGGGTTTCGACCGGCGCACGCACGACGCGGCTTTTTGTCCCGGCTGTTCCGCGCGCCTGGCGGGCCGCTCCTGCAAACTGCGCTGCCCCCGCTGCGGTTACTTCGAGGATTGCAGCAACCTGATCTGACGCAGGCTGCGCCGGCCCCATCGCCTTCATCGGCGGGTCCGCCCGCACCGACCACGCCGGCGGAGCTTGCCCCGGCGGGCGGTCGCGCGCCTTTTCGCCGCCGCGCCGCCGCACATTTCCACCGGCGCCCGCGGGGGGATTCCTCTGTTGTACTTTTCCGCCCACCCCTGCGCGTCCCGCGCTAAGCTGTGGGGTCATGAGCGAGAACAACGATCTGCAGGCGCGCCTGCTCTCCATCGGTCGCCGCATCGGCGAGCGGGAGGCGGCGCACAGCCCGGGACTGGCCGAGGCGCGCGAGCGCGCCGGGCTGCTCTACACGGAAGTGGCGGCCGGCCTCGAGCGCTTCCGGGAAGCGGTGCGCGCGGCAGGCGCCGAACACCTGGTGGATGTCGAACTCGGCCCGCCGCGCCTCGACGAAAAGCACGTGCGCGCCATCGAGTTCGAGCTGGCGCGCGGGCGCACGCGCGCGCTGGTCGTCGTCAAGAGTCAGGGCGACATCACACTGGTCGGGCCCTTCCAGACCGGCAAGGCAGAAGGGCCCTGCAAGCGCTTTTCTCCGGAGGCGGAGTCCGACATCCAGGCGGCGCTCGGCGACTTCCTGGAAGAATTTCTCGAAGCCGCCGCCACACCGTAACGCCTGAAGTCTGCCTGCATCACTGCTGAGGCGCCGGGGGGTGAGGATTTGTTGAAGCCTGGTCCGGATGAGCAAGCCAGGCCGGTCACCGGCATCGAAGACCTGGTCGAGGCTCTGCGCAGCGGGGAGAAGCCCCGTGCGCAGTGGCGGGTCGGCACCGAGCACGAGAAGATCGGCCTGCGCCGCAGCGACCTCTCGCCGATCCCTTACCAGGGCGAGCGCGGCATCGGCGCGCTGCTTCAGGAAATCGCGAGAGACGACGACTGGGAAAAGATTTACGAAGGCGAAAACGTCATCGCGCTGCGCAAGGCGGGCGCCTCCATCACGCTGGAGCCGGGCGGCCAGTTGGAGCTCTCCGGCGCGCCGCTGCACACCATCCACCAGACCTGCGCCGAGTTCCGGCGCCACCTGGCATTGGTGCGTCGCATCAGCGAGCCCTTCGACATCATCTGGCTGGCGCTGGGCGCAAACCCCATCCACCAGGTTTCCGAGGCGCCGCGCATGCCCAAGGCGCGTTACGACATCATGCGCCGCATCCTGCCCAGGCAGGGCGACATGGCGCTCGACATGATGCACCTGACCGCCACCGTGCAGGCGAACTTCGACTTCGAGAGCGAAGCGGACATGGTGCGCAAGATGCGCGCGGCCATGGGCGTTACGCCCATCGTCTCCGCCATGTTCGCCAACTCTCCCCTGTACCGTGGCGCCCCCAGTGGTTACATCTCCAGGCGCATCGAGGCCTGGCGGCGCACCGACCCGGCGCGCTGCGGCCTGCTGCCCTTTGTCTTCGAGCCGGACTTCGGTTACCGGCGCTACGTGGAGTGGGCGCTGGACGTGCCGATGTTCTTCATTCAGCGGGAAGGCCGTTACCTGTCGGTGGACGACATCCCCTTTCGGCGCTTCATGCAAGAAGGCTTCGCCGACTTTCGCGCAACGCAGACGGACTGGGAGCTGCACCTGACCACGCTCTTCCCCGAAGTGCGCTGCAAGCGCTTCATCGAAGTGCGCGGCGCCGATGCCGTGCCCGAGGGCCTGACCTGCGCCCTGCCCGCGCTGTGGAAGGGCCTTTTGTACGACGCGGACGCCCTGGACGCCACGCTGCAGCTCACAGCAGGGCGGCCCTTTTCGGAGCGCAGCGCCGCGCTCGAAGCGGCTGCCCGCGAAGGCCTGGCCGGCAAAGCCTTCGGCCATCCCGTGCTGGAGCTGGCGCGCGCGCTCTTTGACATTGCCGCTGCGGGTTTGTCCGGGGGCGAGCGCGGCGAGCGGAAATTCCTGGAGCCCCTGGCCGAGCGACTGGAGCAGGGCGCCAGCCCCGGCGAAGCGCTGCTGGCGCGCCTTGCCGGTATGACACCGGGCGGGCCGGGCGCAGACCGGGCGGACGAGCTCGGCGCACTGATCGATGCCGTGCACTACTAGCCGCAGCGGCGCGCCTGCGCAGCGATGCATGGGCGCATGGGAGAGTGGACGAATGGGCGCTGCACCCGGCCTTTGGCCGCTTCGCCCGCTCAGCCCGCTTTGCTCGCTTCGCCCGCTGCGTCTGCTGCGCCCGCTGGAGTTGCTAACTTGGCCCCGATGAACGAGCGCGCCCGCATCCTGGTGGTGGACGACGAGGAAGCCATCCTCGAGACGATGAGCTTCACCTTCGAAGGCGACTACGAGGTCCTCACCGCCTCTTCTTCCGCCCGTGCGCTGGAACTGCTGGACGCACAGGGCCCGGTGGCGGTGGTGATTTCGGACCAGCGCATGCCCGAGATGACCGGCGTCCAGTTCCTGGCCGAAGTCTTCAAGCGTCACCCGGAAACGGTGCGCATCATCCTGACCGGCTTTGCGGACATGAATGCTATCATCAACGCCATCAACGATGGTCACGTGTATGCCTACATCACCAAGCCCTGGGAGCCCGAGCAGCTAAAGCAGGTGGTGCGCAGCGCCGCCCTGCACTACGAGCTCACGTGCGAGAACGAACGCCTGCTCGCGGGTTTGCGCGACGCCAACCATTACCTGGAAGCCGTGATGGACCAGTTTGATACCGGCGCATTGGCCGTGGACGCAGGCGGCCTGGTGCGCGCGTTCAACCGGCCGGCCCGGCAGTACCTGGGGATCGGCGAAGACGCCAAGGGGCGCAAGCTGGAAGATGTGCTGCCGCCCGGCGTGCTCGAATGCGTGGGCGGCGCCGCGCTCAAGCTGGGCCTCGAGCACGACTGCAGCAGCCGCGAGGTCTCCCTGCCGGGGGGAGGCGTGCACCTGCGTCTCTCGCTGCATGCGCTGCGAACGGGCGAGGGCGACGAAATCGGCAAGGTGATCCTCGCCAAGGAAATTTCGCACGAGCCGCTGCGCCGGCGCTTCGAAGAGATTGTCGAAGCACTGGCGCAGGCCGATGGCGAAGACCTGCGCGCGCGGCTCAGCGCCGCCCACGAGCGGCTCGGTGACCTGGCCGGTGAAATCGGCGCCGCCGGGGTGGAGTCGCCCGGCATGGGCGAACTCGGCGAGCGCGCCTCGCGCACCCGCACGGCCATCGACCACTGGCTGGCGGTGGATGCTTCGCTTTCCCGGGAAGAGTTCCCGGACGC
>CAZJXU010000414.1:0-2130 GCA_964550095.1 uncultured Spirochaetales bacterium
GCCCCATCCGTTGATAAGGCGCCTCGAATCGTCCGGGATGTATTGAACGCATACAGTCCGCCGTCAGGCGCCGGCTGCGCTATGCTGCCCCGCGAACAGGCGCCTGTGCGCCGCCAACCGGAGATACACGATGACACTGGATGAGAACGCGCCGCGCGCTTCGAAGGCGGCCACGGTTTCGCTGATCACGGGCGTGTTTGCCGTGGCCTGGCTGCTGCTCGGCCTGCTCCTTTTGCAACTGGATGCAGTCTCCCCGATGACCGGCTTCGGCCTCTTCTACCAGCTCGGCACGCTGGCCGGCCTGGTCGCCCTGATGCTGGGCCTTGCGGGTTTGCGCATCACCCGAAGGCGTGCGGCGGGGAGCGTGCCGGGCCAGGACGCGGCGCGCGTGGGCGCGGCTGCGGGCGCCGTGGTCGTGCTTGCATTCCTGGCGGCCCTGGCACCGGCGCTGAGCGACCCGAAGCCCACCCTGAACGACATCACCACCGACATGGAAGACCCGCCGCGTTTTGCGAACGACCCGGCCGGGCTTGGACGCGACATGGCCTGGCCGCCTGCATGGTTTCCACCCGAAGCCCCGGCGATGCTGGCAGGCGCCTACCCGGACATGCAAAGCGTGGTGTGCGGCCTGCCCGCCGAAGCGGCGCTGGAACTCGCGGCGGAACTCGCGCGCGGAAAGCTGCGCTGGGAAGCGGTGCAGGTCGATCCGGATGCGGGCACGGTGTCGGCCCGGCAGCGCTCCCGCATTTTCCGCTTCGTGGATGATGTGCTGGTGCGGGTGCGCCCGGAGGATGCAGGCGGCGCGCGCATTGACCTGCGCTCTAAATCACGCGACGGGCGGGGCGACTTCGGCGTGAACGCCGAACGCATCCGGGCCTTTCACGCGGCGCTGTTCGCACGCGCGCCGGGGTGTTCGCGCCTCCCTTGAATAACAACAACGCCAGCGCCGCATAAAGTGCGGCGCGTTGACAAAGCGGTTGATGATGTGCGCGGCGTGCACCGTGCGCGTGCGCGGTTCACAAGATGTGCGGTGTGTGCGGTGCGCGTTCACAATGCGGTTGATGATGTGCGCAGCGCGTGCGCAAAACAGTTGACGATGTGCGCGGCGTGCGCGGTTCACAAGATGCGCGGTGCGTGCAGTGCAATCATTACGTGCACCCCGGCGCTCCAGACGAGCTGCGTTTCACAAGATACTCACGCGCCCCGGCATCGCGGACGTGCCGCGCCTTCGCATAACGCACTCACTCACTGACTCATGCAAGCCGCTGCAAGGCGGCCAGGGCCTCCAGCGTGGCGTCGAGCGGCGTGGTGTCTGCGGATTCGAAACTCCCGTCTTCGCGCTGCGCTGCGAGCAGGGCGGCCACCACTTCCTGCGCGCTGATGGAGGCGCCGGGGAGCGCGCGGGCGCGGGCGCGGCGAAACACGCGGGCTGTAGCAACCGGGTCGATGCGCCCGCTGCGAAAGCCGTGTTCGAGTTCGCGGCCGCACCACTGCAGCACGGAGTCCGCGCCTTCCGTGCTGAAGTTCGCCAGCAGGTGGGTGTATGCCAGCAGCGCGCCGCTGTGCGAGCCGCCCTCCGGCAGCCGGGGACGCTGCGCCAGCAGGTAGGCCTCCGCCCGCTGCAGCAGCGAGGCGCGCACGAAGGGGGTTTTGGCCATGAAGCCCGCGGTTTCGCCGCTGCGCACAAGGCGCGCCTGCGGGGGGGCGCCGGGGCCCCCGAAGCCGCCGTCTTCGGCCTGCCCGCCGGCCAGCCAGCGCACCGCGCTTTCCACCGTCGGATGATCCAGCAGGCCGATGTCGTCCAACATGGCCAGCGCGCGCAATGTGCAGGCGAGCGGGTCTTCGCTTTCACCTCGCCAGTCGCAGAGCGCGCCGTCTTCGCGCTGCCGGCCGGCCAGCATTTTCAAAAATGCCTCGGCGCTCTGCTCGCGCAACAACACCGAAAGCCAGGCGCGGTCGATTTCGGCGCCGTGGCGCGCGACATACGCGGCGGCCCGGCGCAGCGCGTCTGCGAGTTCGGATGCGGGCGCGGTTCCAGACGCGGGTTCGGGCGCCTGGCCCAACTCGGATGCCGACAATGTCGCGCTCGCTCCCGCGGGCGCTGCCTCGGACGCCGGCGACGCAGCACGC
>CAZJXU010000415.1:0-7240 GCA_964550095.1 uncultured Spirochaetales bacterium
CGTGGCCGTCCGCTGTCGCACAGCGACGGCGGGCGGCCCTATCGGCCACGCAACATTCAGACAATCCGCACGCTCGAAGCGTTTCGATCACAAGTTCTGATATCCGTAAGCCCAGTGTCACGTACATGCTGCCTTGCGACAGGCCCTATCGCATCAGTCAAAATCAGTCACCCAAACTCGCCAGCACTTCCAGCACCCGGTCGTGCAAAGGTCCTGATGTCGCCACCACGCCCCGGTTGTTTTCGAGCTGCTCGCCGTGGCGGAAGTCCAGCGGCGCGCCCTCCGTATCGGAAACACGGCCGCCCGCTTCTTCGACGACAATCATGCCGGCGGCGTGGTCCCATATTTTCTCGCGGTAGCCTGCGCGGGTCGGCAGGCGCAGGTAAATGGAGGCATCGCCCTGCGCCACGCAGGCGTACTTGCACTGGCTGTCGATGCGGAAGGGCTCGCGTGTGATGCCGAGCGCGGCGGCCACGGCGGCCGCCCGTTCCTGGTGCGAATGGCCCGGGTCAACGCTCTCGCAAAAGCGCGCGGCGGAAGGGTCGCTGCAGGCGTCCACTTGCGCCGGCCGCTGCCGCTCCGGCGCGGCCAGCGAAGCGACAAAGGCGCCGGCGCCGCGCCGCGCCGTGAACAGCGCGCCGACGCTGCCCTCTTTGCCAGGCGCATCGGGCGCGTAAGGCAGGTTCGGGCAGCCCAGCACGCCAGCCTGGACGCGCCCATCTTCAATCAGCGCCAGCGCCACCGCGTATTGCGCGCCGCGCATGAAGCCCTTGGTGCCGTCGATGGGGTCCAGCGTCCAGTACCGGGAGAATGCGCCGGAAGGCGCGCCAAGATCGATCCAGTCCAGCACTGCATTCTTGCCGGGCTGCCCCGGCACTGCAGCGCGCACCTCGCGCACCACCGCATCGCACAGCGCGCCCTGCTCGGGCTCGCGCAGCAGCTCGGCGCTCTCTTCGCCGACCAGGGGGTCGTCCGGGAAGTGCTGCGCCAGCTCCCGGCAGACAATCGCCTGCACCGCAAAGTCTGCGACGGTGACCGGGCTCTTGTCCTGCTTGGCCAGGGTTTCAGACTTCAGCAGGCGCCGCTGCACCGCGCCGGCCACCCGGGATGCCGTGCGGACTGCTTCGAGGGCAGCCCGGGTTTCCGCTTCGTACGCCACTTGTCCACCCTCCCTTGCCGCTGGCTTGTCAAAAGCCGCTGCGGCAGGCGGCAGTATATCGGCTGCGTTTCGGGCGGCTGCGTTTTGGCCTGCCCGCAGCGGTCGATGGGGCCGGTCGCGGCCCGGCGGCGAGGCCGACCGGCGACCGATGGGGCCGACCACCCGCCCGGCGGCGGCGGTCGGACCCGTCCGTTGGTCAGGCGCCCCGCGGGGAATCCCCCGGCCTCGCCGAAGCCGCGCTAAAAGCGAAAATTGTCTTGAAGGGCGTTAAAATGCCTTCCGAGGCGTTTAGAGCCCGAATCCGCCCTTTCCGACTTCCTCCGGGGGGATATTCGGAAAACGGCAGGGGCGAATTTTTTTGATTTTTCGGTCAAAAAGTTCTGGAAATCCGGGCCGAATACTTGGAAGATAAAGCCGCCCCAGAATCCCATTCTGACGGGATGTCTCCCGGCGAAGGTTGGGCCTGGGGTGAGGAATGTATACACAACCAGGCGGTGGTTCATCCACCCACACCCCCCAGAGCATGGAAATCACCCCCACCACCACATCCTCCCACTGCGCCGGCTCGCCTCACACCGAGGTTGCTGCCCCGGGCGTTTGTGCGGCGCGTCGCCGGGCCATCGGCGGCGCGCACTTTGCTGCGGTCATGGGCTCGATTTCGCCTGCCCCGGGAAAGCGAGACATCAGCCCATGAAGACCGACACGGATATGCAGGCAGGCGGCGCAGAGGGCGCCTCCGTAAACGGTAAAGACACGGAGAATGGGGCCGGGGCGCACGGCGCCGCCGCGAAAACCCGAACCAGCCGCGCCAGGGCCGGGGACGGCGCCTCCCGGAAGGTCGGGGCGAAGGCAAACGGAAAGGCCCGGACAAACGGCAAGGCGGCAGAGGCCCGCGCAAACGGCACCGCCCGGAGCGCAAAGGCGAAAAACGGGTCGGCGGCAAATGGCGCGGCAGCCTACGGCGAGACCCGGACGAACGGCAAGGCCGCGAAAGTCGGAGCGAGCCGCGCCGGGGCCGCCGGAAAGGCGGCCACGGTGAAGTCAAATGGCGCCTCCCGGAAGGCCGAGGCCGCAAACGGGTCGGCGGCCACGGTGAAGGCAAACGGCGCCACCCGGAAGGCCCCGGCTAAGGCAAACGGCAAGTCCGTCGAAGCCAAGACAAACGGCAAGGCGGCCCCGGCCCGCACGAACGGCGCTGCGGGGAAGGCCGAAGCCACAAACGGCGCTGCCGCGAAAGTCGAAACCAGAACAAACGGCAAAGCGACCGAGGCCGGGGCGGGCAAAAACATCCTGGCTCAGCGCCCTGCCCCCGTGCGGGCAAACGGCGCGCAGGACGCTGGCGGAAGGCGTCGCCCGCTGGAAGCCTACTTCCACGACATCGCAGACACCCCGACCCTGAAACGCGAAGAAGAGGTGGTGCTCGCCAAGGAACTGGAGGCCTCCACCGCGGAGTTCCGCGATGCGCTCTACAGCATGCCGGCCTCCGCCCGCTTCGTGGTGGAACGCTGGGACCACCTGCGCGCCATCACGCACACCGGCGCCAAGCTCTCGAGCCCCCTGGAAGACGAGCAGAACAGCGATGTGGCGGCCCGGGTGGAAGACGCCGTAACCAGGCTGCGCCGCCAACTGAAACGGCGCGACGGCCTGCGCGCCGGGAAATTCGGCGGCAAGCCGGGCTGGATTAAGCCGGTTGACGAGCGCATCAAGCAGGCCATGCACGACGCAGGCCTCTCGCTGATTGTGCTGGCGGAAATCCACGAGCAGGAAGAGCTGCTCTGGAAGCAGCTGCGCCGCGCCCGGAACCCGAAGGAACTCGAAACGCGGGCGGGCTACAGCAAGGCGGAACTGAAGGTGCTCCACGCGCAGGTCAGGCGCGCCCACAACCGCATGACCCAGGTAAAAAACGTCTTCATCCAGCACAACCTCAAGCTGGTGATCGCCATCTCCAAGGATTACCGGAACCTGGGCCTCTCCTTTCCGGACCTGATCCAGGAAGGCAACCTCGGACTGATTCGCGCCGTCGAAAAGTTCGACTACCGCCGGGGCTTCAAGTTTTCCACCTACGCCGTGTGGTGGATCCGGCAGGCGCTGGTCCGCGCGATTCAAAACCACTCGCGCACCATCCGCCTGCCCTCTCACGTGCACGACCGCCTGCAGCGCAAGGGGCGCATCCAGGCGGAACTCACCGGCAAGCTCGGGCGCGCGCCGACGGCAGCCGAACTGGCGCCGAAGCTGAACACCGACGAAGAAACGCTGAAACAATTGAACCACCTGTCGCGCGAGGCCATCTCTCTCGAATCGACGGTGGGCGGAACGGAGAAGCGCCTGGAAGAGTACGTGCCGAACACCAACGCCCAGCAACCGAATGCGCACATCGACGGCGACCGCATGCGGCTGGGCGTCGGCCAACTGGTCGATGCGCTGAGCGATCGCGAGCAGTTGATCATCAACATGCGCTACGGCCTCTCCGGCGCCCCGGAGCACACTCTGGAACAGATAGGCCGCACCCTGGGGCTTTCGCGCGAGCGGGTGCGCCAACTGGAAGCGCGCGCCCTGAAAAAGCTGCGCGAGACCATGCCCGCCCAGCGTCTGCATCCCATCCTCGAAGACGACTGAAGCCGGGCTGCAGCGGGCGCGGGCGCCGCGGAACTGAAGCAGCGCCTCCAGGACCCGGTCGTACACACAAAGGAAACGCGCTGCGGTGCGAGACGCGGCGTGCGCAGCGGCATCGCCCATCCACCGCGACCGCGTCTTCGGAACCCGGTCGGGTACGCCGGGAAAGCGCTGCGGTGCGAGACGCGGCGTGCGCGGCGGCAGCGACCCTTCGGAACCCGACCGGATACACCGGAAACGCGCTGCGGTGCGAGACGCAGGTGGGCGGTGAGCGGCGTGCGCCCCCTCAGGCAGGCGAAAGCAAGCGCCAGGCAAAGAAGGCCGCGCTCACGGCAAAGCAGTACAGCGCAAAGACGTGAAAGCGCCGGGCGTGCAGCAGCCGCACGAAGATCACGATGGCGAAATAGCCGCCCAGCCCGGCGAAGAGCGCGCCGACCAGGTAGGCGCGCAGCGCGTGAGGCGCTGCATCCAGCGCCTGCGGCAGCTCCCAGCAGGCCGCGCCGAAAATGGCGACTGCTCCCAGCAGGAAGGAAAACTCGGTGGCGGCCGCGGCCCGCACGCCCAGCATCAGCGCCACAGCCAGTGTGGCGCCGCTGCGCGAAATGCCCGGCGCAATGGCGACCGCCTGCGCGAGACCGATCAATAACGCCTGCCGGAAGTCCGGCGCCTGGCCCTCGGCGCGCTGGGCCGACCGGCGTACGGTGAGCAGCAGGCAGCCGGTTGCCAAAAGCGCCAGGGCTGCGGCATCCGGCGCCTGGAAGAGCTGCTGCACGGCATCGCGCAGGGTCACGCCGACCAGCACTGCAGGCAGCGTGGCGACCAGCAACTTGCCCAGGTAAGAGAGCGCTTCGCGTTCTGCGTGCAGCGCGCCGCCCAGCAGGCCCACGATGCGCGCCCGGTAGTAGAGCAGGATGGCGGCCAGCGTGCCCAGGTGAACCGCCACCGCGAAGGCCAGCTCCGATTGCCCGGCGCCGAACAGAGCGCCCGCCAGCACCAGGTGGCCGCTGCTGGAGACGGGCAGAAACTCGGTCAGGCCCTGCAAGACGCCCAGCAGCATTGCTTCCAGGTCGCTCATGGCTCCTCCTGCCGACCGGCGCCACGCCGGCAGCGCGCATCGCCGACAGCGTTGGGCCGCCCGCCGCCGTGTGTAGCAAAAGCCCGCGTCGGCGCAGGGAACGCGCAGAGAGGCGGGCGGAACTTGTACGTGATGCCGGGCTCACGGGGCCAGGCGCCAGCAACGGGGCATGGCCGCCGTGCGAAGCTGCGGGTGGCTGCGGGGCAGATACGGCCCGCCTCCGTCGCTGGGCGGCCGATACAGCCAGCCTCCGTCGCAGGGCGGCAGCCTGCCACCTCCGTTGGCAAGGCGAGCCCCGGGGCGCGCAGAGAGGCGGGCGGGCGAACGGATACGTGGTGCAGGGCTCACGGGGCTTGGGCCGGTCGGCCTCCGCTGCTGCGCGGCAGAAGCCGGCCGCATCCGCCGGCAAAACACCCGTCCGTTGATAAAGCAGGCCGGCAAGCGGTACACTACGGGCATGCGAAACAACCTCGGACTCTTCTTGCAAAAACGCGCGCAGCTCGGGCCGGAGCGCGAGGCGCTGGTGGAAATCGAGCGCGGGCGGCGCTTCAGCTACCGGCAGCTCGACCAGCGCGCCAATCGCATCGCCAATGCGGTGCGCGCGCTCGGCGTTTCCCGCGGCGACCGAGTGGCGTTCCTGATGATGAACGGCGCCGAGTACATCGAGAGCTTCTTCGGCCTCGCCAAAATCGGGGCGGTGGTGGTGCCGCTCAACTGGCGGCTGACGCCGGACGAGCTGGAGTTCATCATCGGCGATTCCGGCTCGAAGCTGCTGCTCTACGACTCGGAGTTCGACGATGCGGCGCGCGAACTGCGGCAGCGCAGCACCCCGCTGGAACACTTCGTGCGGGTCGGCGAAGAGACCAGCGATGCGCTGAATTACGACGCGCTGTGCAGGGAGGCCTCGGACGAAGCGCCGGAAATCGGCGCCGAGGGCGACGACAACCTGTTCATCATGTACACCTCGGGAACCACCGGTCTGCCCAAGGGCGTGGTGCACAGCCACGACACCATGATCGCCTCGAGCGCCACCGTCAACATGACTGCGGACATGCGCCTCACCGACCGCTACCTGCAACTGCTGCCGCTCTTCCACGTCGGTGCGCTGACTCCGCTGACCGCCTGCGTGCACCGGGGCTGCGCCGTGGTGCTGATGCGCAGCTTCGACCCGGCGCGCGTGTTCCCGGTGATTGAAGAAGAACAGATCACCACGGGGCTGGCGGTGCCGGCCATGGTGAACTTCATGCTGGCGGTGGGGAACCACGAGCAGCACAAGCGCGACCTCTTGCGCTGGATTATGTGCGGCGCGGCGCCGGTGCCGGTGCCGCTGATCAAGCGCTGCGCGGAGCTGGGCATCGAAATCCAGCAGGTGTACGGGCTCACCGAAAGCGGCGGCCCCGCCTGCCTGATTACATCCGAAGAAGCGCTGCGCAAGGCGGGCTCGACCGGGCCGGCCTTCTTTCACAGCGAGGTGCGCATCGTCAAGGAAAACGGCGAAGAGGCGGCGCCGGGAGAAAGCGGCGAGGTGCTGATACGCGGGCGCCACCTGATGAAGGGCTACTGGAACCGGCCGGACGCCACGGCGGAAACCCTGGTCGATGGCTGGCTGCACTCCGGCGACATGGCGACCATGGACGAGGACGGCTTCGTCTATATCCAGGATCGCAAGAAGGACATGATCATCAGCGGCGGCGAAAACATCTACCCGGCGGAAATCGAAAGCCTGCTCTCGGGCAACGCGCAGGTGGCCGATGTCGCCGTGATCGGCCAGCCCTCTGAGAAGTGGGGAGAATCCCCCGCCGCCGTCATCGTGGCAAAGCCCGGCGAAACGCCGAGCGCACAGGAGATCATCGACTGGTGCCAGGGCAAGCTGGCCCGCTTCAAAATACCGTGCCGGGTGGAGTTCGTGGAGGAAATCCCGCGCAACCCGAGCGGCAAGATTTTGAAGCGGGTGCTGCGCGAGCAGTTTCCCGGGCCGGCGCCGGAATAAGCGGAACGGACGAAACGGGCATGATCGTCGCCTGCCTCGACCTCGAGGGCGTGCTGGTCCCGGAAATCTGGATCGCCTTCGCCGAAAAGACGGGCATCCCGCAGCTCAAGCGCACCACGCGCGACGAGCCTGATTACGATGTGCTGATGCACCAGCGCCTCGAAATCCTGCGGGAGCACGGGCTGGGCATCCGCGAAATTCAGGAGGTGATTGCGGGCATGGCGCCGCTGCCGGGCGCGCGGAGATTCCTGGACGCGCTGCGCGCGCGCATGCAGGTGATCATCCTGTCGGACACCTTCTACGACTTCGCCGCGCCGCTCATGAAGCAACTGGCCTGGCCCACGCTCTTTTGTCACGACCTCGAAACGGACGCCGGGGGGCGCATCGTGAACTACCGGCTGCG
>CAZJXU010000416.1:0-12978 GCA_964550095.1 uncultured Spirochaetales bacterium
CGCGCGCGCAGCACGCCCAGCACCTGGCGGGCGGCGA
This sequence comes from uncultured Spirochaetales bacterium, assembly GCA_964550095.1. Taxonomy (GTDB): domain Bacteria; phylum Myxococcota_A; class UBA9160; order UBA9160; family UBA6930; genus JAHRAN01. The sequence continues at coordinate 38 of CAZJXU010000416.1, forward strand.
CGGGCACACGGGTGCCCGGCCCGAAAACGGCGGCGACGCCGTGCGCTTTCAAAAACTCGTAGTCCTTGCTGGGGATGATGCCGCCCACCACGATGGCGATGTCGCGCGCGCCCCGCTCGCCGAGCGCATCGATCAGTTCCGGTACCAGGGTGCGGTGCCCTGCAGCCTGGCTGGAAACGCCCACCACGTGCACGTCGGCGTCCACCGCCTGGGCTGCAGCCTCGCCGGGCGTCTGGAAGAGCGGCCCCACATCCACGTCAAAGCCGATGTCGGCAAAGGCGGTGGCTATTACCTTGAGGCCGCGGTCGTGGCCGTCCTGGCCCAGCTTGACCACCAGCATGCGCGGACGGCGGCCCTCCTCCCCGGCGAAGGCCTCGACCTCGCGGCAGACCTCGTCGAAATCCGGGTCGCCTTCCACCGCCCCGCTGTACACGCCGGAGACCGAGCGGATTTCGGCGCGGTGGCGGGTATAGACCTTTTCCATGGCGTCCGAGATTTCGCCCACCGTGGCGTCGGCCTCGGCGGCGGCGACCGCGGCCTCCAGCATGTTGCCGGTTCCTTCGGCGGCCAGCCGGGTGATGTTCTCCAGCGCAGCCTGCACAGCGGCCTTGTCGCGGCGCGCGCGCAGCGCGGCCAGGCGCTCGCTTTGCGCCTCGCGCACCGCGTGGTTGTCGATGCCGCGCACTTCCAGCGGCGGATCTTCGGCCGGATTGTACTTGTTGACGCCGACGATCACGTCCGCGCCGCTGTCGATGCGCGCCTGGCGCCGGGTCGCGGCTTCTTCGATGCGCAGCTTGGGCAGGCCGGCGTCGATGGCGCGGGTCATGCCGCCCATCTCTTCGATCTCGTCGATCTGTTCGTTCGCCGCGCGCGCCACGCTCTCCGTCAGCGACTCCATGAAGTAGGAGCCGCCCCAGGGGTCGATCACCGCGCCGATGCCCGTTTCTTCCTGCAAGATGAGCTGCGTGTTGCGGGCGACCCGCGCCGCCGCGTCCGTCGGCAGGGAAACCGCCTCGTCGTAACCGTTGGTATGCAGCGACTGGGTGCCGCCGAAGACAGCCGCCATGGCCTCGATGGTGGTGCGCACGATGTTGTTCATCGGGTCCTGCTCGGTGAGCGAAGCGCCTGAAGTCTGGCAGTGCGTGCGCAGCATCAGCGAGCGCGCGTCTTTCGGCGCAAAGGCCGCCTGCAGGCGCTCGGCCCAGATCCGGCGCGCGGCGCGCAGCTTGGCGATTTCCAGGTAGAAGTTCATGCCGATGCACCAGAAGAAGGAAAGGCGTCCGGCGAAGTCGTCGATGCCGAGCCCCTTGGACAGGGCGGCGCGCACGTATTCGAGACCGTCGGCGATGGTGAAAGCGAGTTCTTGCACCGTGGTCGCGCCCGCCTCCTGCATGTGGTAGCCGCTGATCGAGATGGAGTTGAACTTCGGCATGTGCTGCGCCGTGTACTCGATGATGTCGGCCACCAGGCGCATGCTGGGCGCCGGCGGATAGATGTAGGTGTTGCGAACCATGAACTCTTTCAGGATGTCGTTCTGAATGGTTCCGGAGAGCGCTTCGGGTGAGACGCCCTGCTTTTTACCGGCGACGATGAAACAGGCCAGCACGGGGATCACCGCGCCGTTCATGGTCATGGAGACGCTGACCTGCGAAAGCGGGATGCCGTCGAAGAGGCGCTGCATGTCCTCCACCGAATCGATGGCGACGCCCGCCTTGCCCACATCGCCCGTGACGCGCGGGTGGTCGCTGTCGTAACCCCGGTGGGTGGCAAGGTCAAAGGCCACGGAGAGCCCCTGCTGCCCGGCCGCCAGGTTGGCGCGGTAGAAGGCGTTGGATTCTTCGGCGGTGGAAAAGCCCGCGTACTGGCGCAGGGTCCAGGGGCGGCCCGCGTACATGGTGGCGCGCGGACCGCGCACGAAGGGAAAGAGCCCGGGCATGGTGTTGACACACTCGAGTTCCGCAAGATCGTCCGCGGTGTAGAGCGGCTTGATGGGCAGGCCGTCGGGGCTGCGCCGCGTCAGCATTTCCATGCCTTTGCCGCGCAGCTCGCGCTCGGCCAGCGCGCGCCAGCTTTCGATGTCGGCCATTCGGGTACTCCTTGGGCCGGGGAAATTAGCAACCTGCGCGCACGCTGCTGCGCCGGGCGCGTCCGCGGGGCCCGCGAGCCGGCGGCCGGTGCCCGCCCTGCCCCGTCCGCCTGCCTGCCCGCACCCGCTTGCGCGCACCCGCTTTTACATGGAGCGGCGGTAGCGGCCGCCGTCCGCCCGCCTGCCTGCCCGCTCTCGCGTTGATTACATGGAGCGGCGGTAGCGGCCGCCTACGTCAAACAGCGCCTCCGACACCTGGCCGAGGCTGGCCGTCTTGACGGCCTCCATCAGCTCGGCGAAGACATTGCCGCCCGCGCGCGCCGTCCGCTGCAGGCGCGCCAGCGCCTCGGGCGCGGCGCCTGCGTTTTGCTCGTGGAAGGCCGCGAGCGAGGCCAGCCCGGCGCGCTTTTCTTCCTCGGTGGCGCGCTGCAGGGCGACCTCGCGATAGGAAGCCTCCGGCTCGGGGTTCTCGAAGGTGTTCACCCCGATAATCGGAATCTCGCCCGTGTGCTTGAGGCGCTCGTAGTGGAGGCTCTCCTCCTGGATCTTGCCGCGCTGGTAGTGCGTTTCCATGGCGCCCAGCACGCCGCCGCGCGCGGAGATGCGCTCGAACTCGGCCAGCACCGCCTCTTCCACCGCATCGGTCAGCCACTCCACCGCGTACGAACCCTGCAGGCTGTTTTCCATGCGGGTCATCCCCAGCTCGCGGCTGATGATCAACTGGATGGCCAGCGCCCGGCGCACGCTTTCATCGCCGGGCGTGGTCACTGCTTCGTCGTAGGCGTTGGTGTGCAGGCTGTTGCAGTGATCCTGCATGGCGGTCAGCGCCTGCAGCGTGGTGCGGATGTCGTTGAAGCTCATCTCCTGTGCGTGCAGCGAGCGGCCCGAGGTCTGAATGTGGTACTTGAGCTTCCGGCTGCGCTCGTCGCCGCCGTAGATGTCGCGCATGGCGACGGCCCAGATCCGCCGCGCCACGCGGCCGATCACGTTGTACTCCGCATCGAGCCCGTTGGAGAAAAAGAAGGAGAGGCTCGGCGCGAAGTCGTTCACCGACATGCCGCGCGCGCGGTAGGCCTCGACGTAGGTAAAGCCGTTGGCCAGCGTGAAGGCCAACTGGGTGATCGGGTTCGCCCCGGCCTCCGCGATGTGGTAGCCGGAAACCGAAGCCGAGTAGAAGTTCTTGACGCCCTTTTCGATGAACCATTCCTGGATGTCGCCCATCACCTTCAGCGAAAAGCCGGTGCCGAAGATGCAGGTGTTCTGCGCCTGGTCTTCTTTCAGGATGTCGGCCTGCACGGTGCCGCGCACCACAGAGAGCGCCTCTGCGCGCACGCGCTCGTATTCTTCCCGGGGCAGCGCTTCGTCGCCGCGAATGCCGAGCAGGCCGAGCCCCAGGCCGTCGTTTCCTTCGGGCAAGTCGCCCTGGTAGCGGGGCAGCGGGCCGCGCTCGGCCTCGAAGCGGCTGCGCACCGCATCGAGTTCGCCCCGGGCGCGCAGCAGTTTCTCCACCTGCTGGTCGATGGCCGCGTTCAGGAAAAATGCAAGCACGGTGGGCGCCGGGCCGTTGATGGTGAGCGACACGGAAGTCTTCGGGTCGCACAGGTCGAAGCCCGAGTACAGCTTTTTGGCGTCGTCCAGGGTCGCCAGCGAAACGCCCGAGGTGCCCACCTTGCCGTAGATGTCGGGGCGAAGCGCCGGGTCCCGGCCGTAGAGCGTGACGCTGTCGAAGGCGGTGGAGAGCCGGTTGGCGGGCTGGGCGGCGGCCAGGCGGTGGAAGCGGCGGTTGGTGCGCTCGGGCCCGCCTTCGCCGGCGAACATGCGGGCCGGCTCTTCGTCCGGGCGCTTGAAGGGGAACACGCCTGCTGTAAAGGGGAAGACGCCGGGCAGGTTTTCCCGGTTCAGAAAGTGCGCCAGGGCGCCGGCGTCTTCGCCGCGCGGCAGCACCACGCGCGGCAGCCGCGTTCCAGACAGGCTCTCCGTGTAGTTCTCAAGTTCCACTTCGCGCCCGGAGAGGCCGTAGCGTTGACGCTCGGCCTCGTAGCGCGCGCGGGTACCGGGCCAGGCCTCCAGCGCCTCGCGCAGCTCCGGGTCAACATCCTGCCAGGCCGCCGCTTCGCGCTCGGCCAGCAGCGCGGCGAGCTCCTGCGGCGCTTCCTCTCCCAGCGCCGCCATGCTCTCCCGCAGCGCGGCGGCGCGGCGCACGCGCGCTTCCTGCTCTTCGCCGCGGGCGCGGTAGCGCCGCACCGTCTCTGCAATTTCCTCCAGGTAATGCGTGCGCGAGGCGGGCAGCAGTTCCGGCGCGCGCCGGGCCGATGCGAGCGGCTGCTGCCCCGCGCCTTCGTGCGCCTCGTAGCGCAGGGCAAAGTCTCCGCCCTTTTCTGCGGCCAGGGCGCACACCGCCTGGTACAGGCGATCCATGCCCGGGTCGTTCCACTGGCCGGCGATGGTGGGATACACGGGCAGCGCGGAGTCCTCTGCATCGAAGGCCAGGTGACTGCGACGCCACTCCTTGCGCACGTCGCGCAGCGCGTCTTCTGCGCCGCGCCGGTCGGACTTGTTCAGCACCACGGCGTCCGCCAGTTCGATCATGTCGATCTTTTCCAGTTGCGAAGGCGCTCCGTATTCCGGGGTCATCACGTAAAAGGAAATGTCGCTGAGATCGACGATGGCGGAGTCGCCCTGGCCGATGCCCGCGGTCTCCACGATCACCAGGTTAAAGCCGGCGGCGCGCAGCGCCTGCACCGAGCCTTGCACCGCGTCCGAAAGCGAGCTCCCCGCGCGGCGCGTGGCCAGCGAGCGGGCATAGACGCCCGGGCCGGAGATGGCGTTCATGCGGATGCGGTCGCCGAGCAGCGCGCCGCCCCTCGTGCGGCGGCTCGGGTCCACCAGCAGGAGCGCAATGCGGTGCTTCGGGAAGTCGCGGCGGAAGCGGCGCACCAGCTCATCGACGACGCTGGACTTGCCGGCCCCGCCGGTGCCGGTGACGCCGAGCACCGGTGCGCGCGAGGCCGCGGCTTTTGCTTCGAGCGCGGCGCGCAAACGCTGCGCCTCATCGGGTTCGGCGCATTCCAGGCGGGTGATGAAGCGCGCCAGGGTGGGAACATCGCCGCCCGCGAGTTCGGAAGGCTCCGGGAGCGGCCTTGCGGGTTCACGTGCAGCCTGTTCCCTGCACTCTTCGAGAATGCACGCGATCATGCCCTCCAGGCCGAGGGCGCGGCCGTCTTCGGGGCTGAAAATGCGCGCCACGCCGAGCGCCTGCAGCTCTTCGATTTCCTCGGGGACGATGGTTCCGCCGCCGCCGCCATAGACGCGCACGTGCCCGGCGCCGATTTTTTCCAGGCGCTCCAGCAGGTAGCGGAAAAACTCGTTGTGCCCGCCCTGGTAGGAGGAAACCGCCACGGCGTGGGCGTCTTCTTCCAGGGCCGCGCTGGCGATCTCATCCACCGAGCGGTCGTGCCCCAGGTGAATCACCTCGGCGCCCTGCGCTTGCAGGACGCGGCGCATGATGTTGATGGCGGCGTCGTGGCCGTCGAACAGTGCGGCCGCGGTCACCACGCGCACGCGCTGCGCAGCGGAGTCGGACGCGGTCGAGTCGTGTGCAGCCGGGTGCGCGTTCGAGTCGCGGACAGTCGAATCGGATGCGGCCGGTTCGTGCCTGGGCGAGTCGGACGCGGCCTGGTGCGCGGCGCCCGGCCCGTGCCCGGAACCATCGTTGGAAGCATGCATCGTCATCCCTGCTCCTCCTCGCTGCCCCCCGGCGCCTTCGCGTTTTGTCGCATGGCGAGCGCATCGCTGCGCGCGCGAATGTGCGAGCGGTAGCTGCCGATCTCGTAGCGCAGCGCGCCCAGCTCGCGGATGCGCTCGTCGAGCCCGGCCAGGCGGCGCTGCAGCAGTTCGTCGAGGCGCTCCAGCATCGCCCGGGTCGAGCCGTCGATGGCATAGACCGCGTTCAGTTCTGCAATTTCGGTCAGGGAAAGCCCGAGGGCCTTGAGCCGGGTGATGAAGCGCAGCCGCTCGATTTCGTCATCGCCATACACGCGGCGCCCGCCCGCCCGGCGGCGCACGCCCGGCAGCAGGCCCAGCTCCTCGTAGTAGCGCACGGTGCGGGCGGACAAGCCGGTGCGGCGGCACAGCTCGGCGCTGGACAGCTCCACGCCAGCCCCGGCGCCGCCCGGGGGCCGCTGGGCCTCCTGAGGCGTGGTCGCTTGAATGGCGCCCGATACTTCGCTCACTCGCCCTCTCCTCTCCCGGTGCGCACAGGGGCCGCCCGGGTTTGCCAGTTAACGTAAGCTGAGATTTTAGCCTTGTCAAATTGGAAATTGGAGCGGGAATTTGAAGTATCAACAGGCCGATACGGCCAGCCGCAGCGGCTGGCCCCGATTTAGGACGACACCCGTAAGCTGTATTTTTAACCTTGTCAAATTGAAAATTGGGGCGGAAACAGGCCGAAAAGGCGTCTCGTGGCTTTTCAGCGAAGCGGGACGCGGACGGGGCCGGGGCTGGCGGTCGCAGGCAGTGCTGGACGCCGCCTGTACGGATGCCGGGCTTGCGAGAATCGGCCCGGTGGAGCACCCGGGCTGTCACAAGCGCTGCTGCAATCGGCGCGGTCGCAGGCAAGGCTGACCGCCATCTGACGGCGCCGGAAGCAGGCCGTATCGACAGCGCTCAGTCGTCTCTTGCGGCGGGGTCCGCCGTGTCGGGGGCCGCCTCAGTCCCGCCCGACCACGAAACTCACGCTGGTGGTTCCTGACTTACCAACGGACGTGGACGCCTGCCGCCGCTTGCGGTGGCGGGCGTCCGTATCGGCCCGATGCACTCACCAACCCCGCGAATCACCGACCTACGACGAAACTCACGCTGGTCGTCCCGCTCCCCCCGATGTTCAGGGTCTGGAAGTTGCGGGCGTTTTCCACCTGGTAGTCCCCCGCCCTGCCCGTCACCTGCTTGCAGGCGTCCAGCAACTGGCGCACGCCGGTGGCGCCCACCGGGTGCCCGGCGCCGATCAGGCCGCCGCTGGGGTTGATCGGGCAGCGGCCGTCGATCTCCAGCCAGCCCTCTTCCAGCGCCTTCCAGCTTTCGCCCGGCTCGGTGATGCCGAAGTGGTCGATGGCCATGTACTCGGAAGTGGTGAAGCAGTCGTGGGTCTCGATGCCGTCGATGTCGTCCACGCTCTCCATGCCCGCGCGGCGCCAGGCGCTGGTGATGGTGCTGCGCACGTGGGGCAGCACGTAGCGGGCGCCTTCGCTCTCGGCGATTTTGTCTTCGAAGCGCAGCCGGGCCGTGTTGTGTCCCCAGCCCTTGATGCGCGGGATCTCCGCCAGCGAAATGCCCATGCCGCGCGCATACTTTTCGGCGTAGCGGCGCGATGCCAGGAACACGCAAACCGCGCCGTCCGTCACCTGCGAGCAGTCCGCCACGTGGATGCGCCCTCCGATCTGCGGGTTGTCGTCGCCGCGGCTGAGCGCGTGCTCCTTGTTCATGTACCAGGTGCGGGTCTGCGCGTTCGGGTTGAGCCGCGCGTTTTCGTAGTTAAGCCTGCTGATCTCGGCCAGGTGCTCATCGCGCAGGCCGTAGCGCTTGTCGTACTCATCGCCCAGGCGGCCGAAGAGCTTGGGAAAGGGGAACTCGACTCCCTCGGCCTCGAGCTGGTACCAGGCTGCAGTGCCCAGGTAGTCGCCCCCGACGCCCGGGCTCACCGTCTTCATCTGCTCGATGCCCACCACGGCCTGCAGCTCGTAACGCCCGGCCTCTATCTCGGCGGCTGCCGCCAGCAGCGCGATGCTGCCCGAGGCGCAGGCCGCCTCGTGGCGGCTGGTGGGCAGGCCGCTGAACGCGGGATGCGCCTCGGTGAAAAAGGCGCCCAGGTGCCCCTGCATGCAATAGAGTTCGGCGGCGAAGTTCCCGGTGTGCGCGCTCTCGATTTCTTCCGGAGCCACCTGGCAGGCCTCCAGCGCGCCCAGCACGCTCTCGCGCATCAGCGCCGAGAAGTGCTTGTTCTCCTTGGTCCAGTTGCGGGAAAAGTCGGTCTGGTAGCCGCCGAGCACATACACTTCGGGAACCTTGGCCGTGGTTGTCATCGCGTGTCCTCTCCCGGCGGGCGTCCCCGCCTGTTTTGCGTTGCGCGTTGCGTGGTTTCGTGTGTGTGGCTGCGCGCGCTCACGCCGCCACGAAGAAGCGGCCGATGTTCTGATTCGCGCCAGTGAAGAAGCGCTCGCCGGCACCGCGCTCTGCCGCTTCCAGCAGCAGGGGCGGCACGGGCACGCCCGCCTGCTCCAGCATGTTCACGGTGGCGGCCGTTCCGAAGACATCCACCAGGGCGCCCGGCGGGGCCCAGTTGAAACCGCTCGCCATGATGCGGTCGATGCCGGAGAGTTCCGGCGTCACTTCGCCGACGCGGTGGAAAGCGTAGCTGATGTAGCCGGCGATCACCCGCCGCGCCGTGGCCGCGCTCTCTCCTTCCGCATCGAGAAAGCGCGCCATGCCCTCGGCGTAGCGCCCCTGCGCGTGCAGCGCCGCCACTTCGTCGATGAAGCCGATGTCGTCCGGCAGGGGGAACTCCTCCACCGGGCGCCAGTCGCCCGTGGCGATGTCCAGCGCGAGGCGCTGCTTGCCGTCCCGCTTGAAAAAGCCGCCGCCGCTCTTGTCGCCGAGCACGCCCCGCTCGATCAAACGCTCCAGGTAGGCGGGCATCTTCAGCGTCTCGTGCGCTTCGTCATGCGTCTTCTGGTGGATGCCGTCCACAATCGCGCGGTGAATGTCAAAGCCCACAAGATCGATGGTGGCGAGCGGCGGCATGCTGCGGCCCGTGTAGGGCCCCACCAGACGATCGACCAGCACCGGGCCATGCGTTTCGGCAAGAATGGCCGCCTCGTTCAGCAGCTTGAAACCGACCCGGTTGCCGGCGAAAGCGGGCGTGTCGCTGGTGCGCACGATCTCGCGCCCCAGTTCGAGACGCGCAAAGGCCTCCACGAAGTCCACCAGTTCAGGATCGGTGCCCGCGCCCGCAATCAGCTCCGTGCCGACGATCACGTTCGGCGGGTTGAAGAAGTGCAGACCCATGAAGCAGCGCTGGAAATCCTCGCCCCGGCCCTCGGCGAGTTCGTTGATGGAGAGGCCGGAGGTGACGGTGGCCACCAGGGAGCCCGGGACGCGCGCCTTTTCCACGCGGTCGAAGATCTGCTTTTTGAGCGCGAAGTCCTCGGTGAGCGCTTCGAAGACCAGGTCCGCGTCCCGCAGCGCCGTTTCGAGTTCGTCGTAGCTGCCGGTTTGTACGCGCGACGCGACACTGGAGGAGCGCACCTGGGAAACCGCGGCGGCCAGGCCGGCCTCGGCCTTTTCCTTGCTGCGCGCCAGGAAGGTGACGCGGGGGACGGCCCGGGTGAAGAGCGCGCCGCTGCCGTAACCCATGGTGCCGTTGGCGCCCAGCACCACGACGTGTTCGAGGCTGCGCTCTGCCAGGTGTTCGCGCATTTGCCCCCGCGTCAATGCTTTCGCAGCCTCCACTGAACCTCCCTGGTGTTGTATTGGCCGGCCCGGTTTCGGCGCTCAGGGCCGCGCCGCCCTTTCCGACGAGCACGGGGAGCATAGCGCAAGTCTGTGCATTGCGTCAGGCCGACCGCATCGCCCGGCAGAGCCCCCTTGCGCTTTCCCGGCGCCGCCCCGGGCCTTTCCCCTCACCTCTCCTCTCGGTGCAGCCTGTCATGGCACACCGTGCACAGGGTTCGCAGGTTCTCCCCGACATTGCCTCCGCCCCTGGCGAGATGGCGGACATGGTGGAGTTCCAGGTGGCGCGGGTCGGAGGGGTTCCATTCGTCGTGCGACCAGCCGCATTGACTGCACCGGTACGCGTCCCGGCGCAGCACCTCCCTCCTTAGCGCGTCCGGGATGTTTCGGTCGTGCGCCGGGCTCTGACGATCGGCCTGCAGCACGTAGACGCCGACGTCCAGGTCGGGTCGTCCGTGGGTCCTCGTCGCAATCGGCCAGCCCTGTTCCGAACGGAGTTCGCGCACGCGCCGTGCCCACTCGGTCTGGTTGCCGGCCACGTAGCGAAGTTCTTCGTTGGTGACGGCACGCCCCACGTTTTCCCGGAGGTACCTGAGAATTTTGTCCCGTGAGCCACCCTTCTCCCTGCGTATCCTGTTGGCCAAATGCCAGCGATGGGCCGCATCGCGATCTTCTTCTGCGCTCATCAACACGTACTGACTCGGTGTTATGGAGCGCAGGTGATCCGGGAGGGAATCCGCTTCGTCTTCGGACATTTCCTTGATGGTAACGCCGCTCGCAATGGCCCAGCCGGACTGGGTTCGAAGCTCCCGTACCCGCCTTGGATAATCCTGAATGCCCGAAACAACGAGCAACTCGTCGCCGTCAATCACCATTCCCGGGTATTCTCGGAAGTAGTGTATGATCCTTTTCTTCGCACTCGGTGCGTCCACGGTCGGAATCAACGATTTCCCGAGTTCCCGCAAACTCTGAAAGATCGGGACCAGGGCAATGACCCTTGAACGAAGATCGCCCGACTTGAGTTCGTCTTCAAAGTTCTCAATCAAGCGAAGCGCCCTTTGGCGCACGACTTCGGAATCACTCAAGGCCGCTTTGCCTCCCCGTCAGCCATGCCTTCACCTCTTGCGGCCCCCCGTGGTCAGGAGAAGATACACGGAATCCGCCACGCGGGCAGCCAGCTCCGGCGGCACCGCGTTTCCGATCTGCCTGGCGATCTCGACCTTGGAGCCCGTGAATGCAAACTCGTCCGGGAAGGACTGAAGCCGGGCCGCCTCGCGATGCGTTATCGGTCGGTGCTGCCTGGGGTGCAGGTAGCGCCCCTTTTCGGGCTTGAAAAACTCCGTGCGAATGGTGAAGGCGGGCCGGTCCCACCAGAGGCGACCGAACAGGTCGGTGCCCCCGCTCTTTTTGCGGATCCAGCAATCCGGCGTAAGATGCGGCGCCCGCTTCTGCAGATCGAAGCGATTCATGCCCTCCCCCGGGACGGCCCGGTATCGCTCCCTGCTCATCGGGGTGGGGGTGCGTCCGAAGTGCAAATTCAGCGGGGGCGCTTCTTCGCGGATGTCGATTTCCCTGGGTCTCGGAAGGTCCGAAATGGCGTCCCGCACCGTGCGCCACCGGGCGGCGCCGGGCAGGTATCCGTCTCCATCCAGCTCCGCGAAGGAAGTTTGTGCGTCGCTGTTTCGAGGGTCGAAGTGGGTTTTGCGCGGCGGAAAAGCCAGAGCGGGGTCGGCGAACCTGCACCCCACGATGATGGCCCGCCTGCGTGTCTGCGGCACACCGTAGTCCGCCGCACAGAGGACCGCGCCGCGGCACTTGAAGCCCATTTCCTCCGCCCGGTTCAGAATTCTTCTGTACTCGGGTGAGCCCAGAAGTTGCGGAACATTTTCCATGACGAAAATTTTCGCCCTGGAACGCTCCACAACTTCAAAGTACTGGCGCCAGAGCTGTTTGCGTTGATCGCCCTTCCTGTTTTTGTTCAGGAGGCTGAAGCCCTGGCAGGGCGGGCCGCCGACCACGACATCCGCACGCGGAATTTTCACCTTCGGGTCATTGAGAATTCCGGTGATATCGCCGGATACGCAGTGATCTCCGAAGTTCGCCCGGTAGGTCTGCACGCAGTCCTCGTTGAAGTCGTTCGCCCACACGGAATCGAATGCGTGCCCGTACATTTTGCTGAAGCCGAGCGTCATCCCGCCGGCCCCTGCAAATACATCCACCAGGCGAAAACGCGTGCGCTTGCGTGCGAGCTTGCCTGCCCCCCGGGCCTGGTAAACGCTCTTCTCCTCCCGGACAAACCAGTCGGGACTTCGGGGGATTTTGCAGCCGGCGCCTCTGCCCTGCTTCGGCGGCCTGCCGCGCCCGCGCCTGCCGTTCTCCTGGTAGTGCCGAAGCGACTTCATGTCCACCAGGTGGTCCCGCCCGTGTTTTTCGGACTTCAGCCGACCCTCCGAGATCAGTTGCCGCACCCGCATGGCGGTCACGCCGAGTCGCGCCGCCGCCTCTTCCGTGGTCAAAATCTTTTCCATGCGAAAGAATATATCGATTTCGCACGCCAATGGAAAGAACCATTTTGCGCCCGGGGTCATTTTCATGCGCGGGCGGGCCGGGCACCCCGGCATTTCAAACGCCGTTTTATCCGCCTGGCCCTCCCGGCGGCCCAGGCGGCCCTCCACGATTCAGAACGACACAAATACCATTCAGGCGCTATGCTCAGATCCCACCCGGCGCGCACCCCGGCGGGCAAGCCGCGGGGCGTGCGGGCCGGCGCCGGGGCCGCCGGGGCGCCGATTTGAACAGGACAAAAAGACGGGAGCGCCATGCCTATCTACGACTACGCCTGCAAAGCTTGCAGCCACGAGTTCGAGCGGGAGCAGCGCATCAGCGAAGCGCCGGTGCGCAAGTGCCCCGCCTGCGGCAAGCACCAGGCCAAGCGGCTGATTTCCCGCACTTCCTTCCTGCTGAAGGGGGGCGGCTGGTACAGCGACCTGTACGCCAGCAGCAGGGGGGGAGGCGCAGCCGAGAAAGCCGGCGAGGGCGGCGGCGAGGCGGAAGCGGCCAAGGGGGACGGGGCCAAGGCCGAAAAGTCGGAAAAGGCGGAGAAGTCGGACAAGGCTGCATCCGCCAAAAGCGGCGGCGAGGGCAAGAGCGCCAAAAAGCCCTCCGGCGGCGGCAAGGCCGCGGCCTGAACCCCGCGCGGGCGGCCTGCCGCCAGGAGAACAGCGAGTGAGCGAGCAGAGCGGCGAGATCGATACCGTGGTGGTGAACGGCCTCGACCTCGCCCAGGCCTTGCGCGCCGAGATGGCCGCCGAGGTGGCGCGTGCCGTCGATGAAGACGGTCGCCGGCCGCCCT
>CAZJXU010000417.1:0-4541 GCA_964550095.1 uncultured Spirochaetales bacterium
TCGGTGCGGCCATCGACGATCACCACCACGCCCCGGTCGCCTTCCGAGCGAATCAGGCGGCCGACCATCTGTTTCAGGTTGAGCAGCATTTTGTTCAGGCCGTAGCGCTGAAAGGACGAGTGCCCCTGTTCCTCGATTTTGCGCTCCCGGCGCCGGCGCAGATCGGTCGGCACTTCGAAGGGCAGCTTTTCAATCACCACCACCTGTAGTGCGTCGCCGGGAATGTCGACGCCCTGCCAGAAGCGGCGCGCGCCCAGCAGTATGCTCGTGCCGCGTTCGAAGCGGGCGACCAGTGCGCCGGGGTCGTCACGTGCGCCGCGCGGCAGCAGGATGTCGATGCCCGATTCGGAAAGCCGCGAGCCGAGCTTGTCCCCCACTTCCTGCATGCGCTTCACGCTGGTGAACAGGCCGAGCGTGCGCCCGCGCAAAACGCGCGCGGCGGCTTCGAGCACGCGCGTGGTGTCTTCCACCATGTCCGCGCCTTGCGCGCCTTGCAGGGCGATTACGCGCATATGGTCCCGGTAGTTGAAGGGGCTCGGCGCGGAGACGTGGAACAGGCGCTCCCCGGCGCGCTCTTCCAGTTCCAGGTCGCCGAAGGCCGCAAAGCCGTCGCCATTGACAAACAAGCTGGCGGAGACGGCGGCAAAGGAGCGCAGCTCTTCTTTCATGAAGTGCTCGTGAAAACTGTCCGCCGGTGAAACCTGGCGCATCACCAGCCGCCAGCGATCATGCCGTTCGGTCACGTTTTCGAAGGAGGTGACGGTTTCCAGTTCCTGGTCTCCGGCAAAGGCGCGCTCCAGCAGGCCGGCTGCAGTGCCGAGTTCCTTGCAGGCGCCCTGCAGGGCGGTGTTTTCCTTGTCGGTTGCGGCGAGCGCCGCGGCCCGGGAGATTTGCACGAGGCGCGCGGCGATTCCGGCAAGCGCGCGCCGCACTTCCTTCCAGCGCGCGTTGCCGGGGTCGGGAACTTCGACCTCTCCGTACTCGCCGCTGACATCCACCAGCAGGCGTCCGGCCTCGCTGAAGCCTTTTTGCAAGTCGCGGCGCCAGGTTTGGCGCGATGCCTGCAGGCCCTCGAGCTGCTTGCGCGTGAGCAGCGACGGGCCGTGCGAGCGACCGCGTGCAGGGGGCCTTCCGAATATTTCGTCAAAGCATTCGAGCACGGCACCCGGCTCGACCAGATCGGCATACACTTCGTCGGCCACGCCGGAAAGCTCGTGAGCCTCATCGACGATGGCGTGTTCGAAGCGCGGGTAATCGGGGGGCCAGCGCAGCAGCAGATCGTGGTTGGTGATGATGAGGTGCGCCTTCGGCAAGGCTTCGCGCATGCGCCCGAGCGGGCAGTTGCCCTGTTTTGAACACTGCTCGCGCGTGCACTGTTCGGAACGGCTCGACACCGCGCGGCGCAGCAGGCCGCCCAGTTCCTTGTAACGATGGTGCAGCACTCCCGGCACGGCCCCGATTTCGCCGTGAGAGTGAAGGCGCGCGCAGGCGTCGAGCACGGCGTAGGCCAGGCGGTCTTCGGGGAAGATGCTCTCCTGCCCGCCCTCCGCCAGCACCAGCGCAAGACGCCGGGCGCAGGCGTAGTTGGCGCGCCCCTTGATCGAAACGGCGCGCAGGCCGGGGTAGCCGAGCATGCACGCGGCGGCGGGGATGTCCTGCTCCATCAACTGGTCTTGCAAAAACTTGGTGCGGGTGGCGATGACCAGGGGCGAGTCGTTTCCCGGCTCGCGGTGCTGCATGGCGTAGGGGATGGCGGCAGCCAGGTAGGCGAGGGATTTGCCGACGCCCGTGCCGCCTTCGGCCAGCAGCACTTCTCCGCGGTCCAGGTTGCGCACGAAGCCGCGCGCCAGCTCGACCTGTTCCTTGCGCACGCGGTAGCCCGTGAAGTGGCGGCGGCCGCGCGCTTCGTCCTGCAGCGCGTTCGCTATGGCTTCTTCGTTGAAGGGCACCACGCTTTCTTCGCTTTTGTCGATGTGGACAAACACGGAGGGCGTGGGGGCGCGCCGGGGCTGGTTGTTCGACGCGGCATCGCGCGCATCCGCGGGCGCCGCTTGCCGGGGCGCCGTGAACAGGTGACGCCAGGGCGATTGCGTCGCGTAACTGCCGAGGGCGCGCTGCGCGCCCTGGTAACGCGGCGCGCCCGCTGCGGCCTCGGCCCCGATGTGCGCCATCACGCACGCGGTGTCGAGCGCGTCGGAGAGCGCGCGGTGGCGCTCTTCCCTGTTCAGCAGCTTGCGGGTGAAGGTTTCCAGGCGCAGGTCGGGTGCGTCCGGGTGGGTGATGGCCAGCAGGTCCATGGTGTCGAGCACGGCGCGCGGCGCCAGTTCGGGCACGCCCAGCAGCGAGAGAAACTGCTCTTCGAATTCCGCGTTGTGTGCAATCCAGGTGCGGTCCCGCAGCGCGGTCGCCAGTTCTTCCAGCAGCTCGTCGATGGGCGGCGCGTCCTTAACGTCCTGCGCTTTCAGCCCGGTCAGGCGCGAGACCGCCCAGGGGATGGCGCCCTTCGGACGCACCAGGCTCTCCAGCGTGGTGATTTGTTCCCGGCCCGGTTCCACCTGCACGATTCCGATTTCGATAATCTCGTCGCCCTGGTCGGGATGCAGGCCGGTGGTCTCGAGATCGACAACGGCCAGCGGGCCGAGTTGCGTGGCCAGGTGCGCGAGCACCCCGGGCCGGACATCGAGCGCTTCAGGAAGGGCCGTGCGCGCGGCCAGTCGACTCTGCATCAGACGTAGACACCGCCTTTATACTCGCGGTCCTGGCGGATTTCGACGTTGACCAGGGCGGGCTTGCCGCTTGCAAGCGCGCGCGCAAGGGCGGGACGCAGGGCGCCCGGCTCGGTCACGTGCTCGCCGTGGCCGCCCAGCGCTTCCACCACCTTGTCGTAGCGGCTGCGATTCAAGAGCACCGCGGCCAGCCGGTCTTCGCCGTACATGCCGAGCTGCGGGCGCATCATCTGCCCCCAGGCGCCGTCGTTGCCGAGCACGCCGATGATGGGCAGGCCGTGGCGCACTGCAGTGTCGTATTCGAAGCCGTTGAAGCCGAAGGAGCCGTCGCCGTAGATGATCACCACGGGGCGTCCGGGGTGCGCCAGTTTCGCCGCGATGGCGAAGGGCATGCCGACGCCCAGCGTGCCGAGCGGGCCGGGGTCCATCCAGGAGCCCTCGCTGCGCACCGGCAGAATCTTGGCGGCGGTGGCCACGATGTCGCCGCCGTCGCCGATCACGATCGGGTCTTCCAGTTCATCGAGCCAGTCGCGCACCTCGCGGCACATGCGCTGCGGGTCGATGGGCGTCTCGTCGCTGTTCAGCGAGGCTTCTACCTTGGCCTCTTCCTCGTCTTCGAGTTTGCGCAGGTCATCGCGCCAGGCGCTGAAGTCGAGCTGCACGCCCTGGTTTTTCATTTCCTCCAGCAGCAGGTCGAAGGAACAGGCCAGGTTGCCGACGACAGGAACGTCGGTCTGCCGGTTCTGGCCGATCAATGTGTTGTCGAGGTCGAGCTGGATGATCTTCGCATCGGCGGGGATCGAGGCGCCGAAGCGCATGCGGAAGTCGAGCAATGTGCCGGCCAGGACGATCAGGTCGATTTGCTTCATCGCCGTGCGGCGCGAGCGGTTCAGGAACTCGGGGGAGTCCGGCGGCACCGTGCCGCGCCCCATGCCGTTGGTGTAGGTGGGGATGTGAGTCTCGGCGATGAAGCGGTTCATGGCTTCGCTCGCGTAAGACCACTTGACGCTGGTGCCGGCCATCAGCATCGGGCGCTCGGCCTTCGCCAGCAGCTCGATGGCGCGGCGCACTTCGTCCCGGTCCGGCGAGATGCGCGGCGGCAGGGTGCGGATTTTCGGCACCGGGGCGGCTTCCCATTCGACTTCGCCCATGAACACGTCCATGGGTATCTCCAGATAGGCGGGGCCGGGCACGCCGGAAACGGCGTGGCGCACCGCCAGCTCGATGTACTCCGGGATGCGGTGGGTCTGATAGACGGCGTCGCAGTACTTGGTGATGGGGCGCACGACGCCCAGGTGATCCATTTCCTGCAGGGAGCCGCGCCGCAGGTTGGCGAAGGGGCCCTGGCCGCCGAACACCAGGATAGGAGAGTTGGCGCGCCAGGCGTTGGCGATGCCGGTGACGCCGTCTGTTACACCGGGGCCTGCCGTGATGGCCGCAACGCCGATGGAACCCGGGCGACAACGCGCCCAGCTATCCGCGGCGTGAACGGCGGCCTGTTCGTGGCGCACATCGACCACGCGGATGCCCTCGTCGATGCAGCCGTCGTAGATCGGCATGATGTGGCCGCCGGAAAGGGTGAAGACAACTTCGACGCCCGCTTCTTTGAGTGCGCGCGCCGCCAGCTTGCCGCCGTGAACCGCCATGGGGGGCTCCTTCTTGTGTCGGGGAGGGAAGGCGGCAGTGTAGCACGGGAGCAGTCAGGGGGAGGCGGCGGGCGCCTTGCCAACGGGCGGGGCCAGCGGACTCCCTGTTGCCGGACTTGCACCCGACCCCGCCCGCTGGCCCTGTCTTGCCAACGGACGGGGCGGCCCG
>CAZJXU010000418.1:0-11938 GCA_964550095.1 uncultured Spirochaetales bacterium
GCGGGCGCATTCCAGGGCGCCACCAGGGCGGCCGGCCCGAGCGGCAAGCGCTCGATGAGTACCTCGCCGAAGGCGCCGGGCAGGCTCGGGCTCTCGCTCGCCGCGCGCAGCACCGCGGCCGCCGCGCGAAAGGTGGCGGGCGCGAGTTCCGCGAGCTGCGTGCACGTGCTGATCACCACGCCGGTGGTGAGCGCGTCGGCCTGCGCCATCTCGCTCGTGCGCTTTTCCAGGCGGTCGGCCAGGTCGCCCAGCAGCTCCGCGCGTCCCTCGCCGCCGAGCTGCTGCAGCGTGCCCCGTTTGTGCAGGCGCTGCGCCGCCTGCAGCGCTTCTTCCAGAGCCGCTGCGCTGCAGGCCCGCTGTTCGAAGAGCGGCTCGCCGTCGTTGGCGTTACACACCTGCACGCCGAGCGGCGTTTCGGGCGCCTGGAATCGCCCGTCGATGAAATCGAGCGGCGCCTTCACTTGTCCGGCCCCTGCCACACGGCGGAATCTCCGCCGCTCCCTTCGTGCACCGCACCTTCCGCGCCGCGCGGGTCGAAAGGCAGACGCCGCTCTGTACTTTGGGAGATGCGCTCGCCGTGCGCGGAGAGCGTGCGCACGGCCAGGCCGTTTCGATAGAGCAGCGTGGTGCGCACGCGCCCGTCCGGCGGAACCAGGCGCACCACGTCGGGCTCCGCGTACCGCTGCCAGGCCTCGTCCACCCTTCTGGGCGCGAAGACCAGTATGCCGGGCCCTCCCGAAACCCCGATGTGTTCCGGCGCGCCCGGACCCAGCGGGTGAAAGACCAGCACGTCGTCTTCCATGGCGCCGCTGAAACTGCGCGCGTGCAGCGGACGGCCCTTGAAGGCGACGTTGGTCTGTCGGTAGTTGCGACCGTCAAAATCCACGTACACCAGGTTTTCAAAAGGCGCGGCGCCCGGGGCGCCGGCGTGTTCGTCGTAGGCGAGGGCCTCTCCCGAAAGCTGGTAGAGTTCCACGCGCTCGCGCCAGGCGCCGCGCATTTGCAGCAGGGCCTCCGCCACGCCCGCGGGCGAAGGCGCCGTCACCTGCCTTCCCCGTTCTTGTTCTTGTTTTTATCGGCGACGCCGAACAGCGCCTGCTCGTGCGCTTCGATTTCCCAGTCGGCGGCCATCAGGTTGCCGCGCTCAGCAGGAAAGGCCTGCACCAGGCCCATGGCCAAGTCGCGCAGCGCGCGCACGGTGGGGCTGCTGTTGCCGGTACCGCCCGTGCCGCCCGCCTTGAGGGCGCCCGTGGCGACTCGAAACGCGGCCTCGCAGGCTTCGCCCTTGCAAAGGCGCCAGCTCTGCACCACTTCCGGCTTGGACAGGAGGGGCGGCTCGCTGCTTTCCAGCTCCAGCTGCCGGCGCACCCAGAGCAGCGCGGTGTGCAGGTCGGCCAGCATGCGGCCCAGAATCTGCTTGTAGAACGCTCCCGTGCCGAGCGGCCTGCCGCTGTCTTCGAACTTGCGTTCCAGCAGCATGGTGCGGGTGTGGCGATAGACCGCGTACGCGGCGCCGACATACACCGCAGTGCCCGCGAGCTGGTTGCCGACGAAGCTGCCCCGGCTCACCTGCATCATGCGCACGAAGGCGCCTGGCAGGGTCAGCGCTTCTTCCTCGGGAACGAAGGCCTTGTCGAGCACGATGCCGTGCGTGGCCGTGCCGCGCATGCCGAGCGCATCCCAGCGCTGCCTCTCGGAGACGCCTTCGCCCTTCGGATCGACGAAGAAAACGCCGAGCCCGGCGGCGTCATCGCTGCCGGCCAGCTTGGCGGTGACCAGGTAGTGATCCGCCACGCCGGTCGCGCAGCCGAAAGACTTCACGCCGCTGATTTCGAAGCCGCCGCTGACCGGTACCGCTTCGGTGCCCACCGTGACCGCGGCGCTTTCGGTCTTGACCGTTTCGCTGGCGAAGTTGGCGAGCCAGCGGCCCTCCCGGCCCATGCGCGTCAGCACCTTTTCGGCAAAGGCGCGCACCGTCGGTATTTCGGCCTCGTCGAACAGGCCGGCCTCGATGGCTTCCAGCGCCAGCAGGCCGCGGGACGCCGCGCTGCAGTGAAAGAAGAAGGCCAGCGCGGTAGAGGGGCAGGCCGTGCCCATGGCGAAGGCAGCGGCGGCCAGGTCGCGCAGCCCGCCGGAAAGGCCGCCGAAGGCTTCGGGGATCACCAGGCCCAGCAGGCCTGCCTCGCGAAAGCGCTCGATGTGCGCGCGTTCGAAGGCGCCGGCGTCCACCCGGGGCGCCGCTTCTGCGAGCGCGGGCAAAACGCTTTCCACGCGCAGGGCGCGCGCGCGTTCTTCCGGGCTCATGCGCTCTACGAAAATTTCTCCGGTCAATCGTTCTGACATGGTTCGTGTTCCCGTGGACGCGCCGCTCAGTCGTCCTGCGACTGCAGCAGGCCCCTAATGAATTGCCCGTTGTCTTCGCCGATCAGCCCGGCGATTCTGCCCCAGACCGGGTCCACCTCGGGGCTGAACAGCATGGCCTTGTTGCGCGCGTCGCGTTCACGCAGCGCCTGCGCGGAAGTGTGGGCGAGCGCGTCTTTCGGCAGTGCGTCCTGGTCCAGGGAGAACCAGTGCTCGAGGTAGCGCTGAACAGTCGGCTCGATGGCGCGAAAGGCCGCCTCGTTCGCCCGGAAGGCGAGCATCCAGGGCGACATCACCGCGGCCTGCCGGGGCGAGATTTCGGCGCGGGAGAGCCCCTCGAGCTTGCGTCCGCTTTCGAAGGCCTCGCTCAGCGGATGCAGGACGGCGTCCATGTAGGCCAGGCTGGCGCCGAGATCGAGGCGCGGGATCAAATCCAGGTGAAAGGCGTAGCCCTCGCCGACGGCCACCGAATCCAGCGTGAAGTGCGGCAGCGCGCGCTCGGCCCGGTGGAAGGCGAACAGCATGTGCGAATCCAGTTGAAAGGGTTCGTGCACGATCGAGACCGCCACCAGGTGATGCAGCGGCTCGCCCAGGAAGCGCCGCACCGTCCCCACCGGGTCCGGGCTCACGGGGCCGCGCAGCACGCGCAGCACGCCGCCTTCGTCCGCCCCGTCTTCTTTAAGCGCCAGCTTTTTTATGATGGCGGCAAGCGTGCGCTCCATCAGGCCGCGCGAAAGCGAAACGGTGTCCGGGGTGTTGCTCATTGGGAGTCTCCTGATCGCGCCTGCTCAGTGCTGCAGGTCGATGTCGAGTTGCATGCGGGGGGCGCCCGCTTCGAGTGTGAAGCGCGCCTTCTGGTAGCGGGGCGGGCCCACGCGGGGAACCTCGTTCCCGGAGACGCCCGAGGGCTCGCGGGGCTTCGGAAAGGGAAACCAGCGCATGTCCAGCTTGCGGTTGCCGTTCAGGTCGTGCAGCACCGCCACCGCGTATTCGCCCGGCGCCAGGTCGGAAAAGCGCGCTGCCGCGGGCGTTTCCGGGGCGGGCGCCGGAAGCACGCGCAGCGCGTCGGCGGAGTCCATGTCCAGCCAGTGTTGATCGCCGGCGAACAGGGCGACCAGTATCTCTCCGCGCGCCGTAGCAACACCGTGCACCTGTACTTCGACCTCGCCTGCCGCGGCGGGCGAGGCCCAGCCGAGCAGCAATAACGCCAGCACTGCGAGCGCGCGCTGTACACGGCGTGCGCCTGCAAGGC
This sequence comes from uncultured Spirochaetales bacterium, assembly GCA_964550095.1. Taxonomy (GTDB): domain Bacteria; phylum Myxococcota_A; class UBA9160; order UBA9160; family UBA6930; genus JAHRAN01. The sequence continues at coordinate 3,614 of CAZJXU010000418.1, forward strand.
CCTTCAGTGTGTGCGCAGCAGGTCGCCGCATCCCTGTACCCTGTCTTTGATGCCGTTCGCGCGCAGCGCCAGCCACCAGGTGGCGGCGTTGATGGCGATCACGGGTTTTTCGAGCCAGCGCTCGGCCTCGTCGGCCAGGCGCACCATGGAGAGGTTGGTGCCGCACTGGACGATGGCGTCCACGCGCTCGCTGTTGACTTCGAGCAGTGCGCTGCGCAGCTCGTCTTCGCTGACGTGTGCGATGGCCACGGCAGTCGGACAGCACAGGCCCTTGATGGCTTCCACCTCGAAGCCCAGGTCTTCGAAGAAGCGCACCACGTTGCGGTCGCCGATTTCCTGGTAGGGGGTCACCACGGCGATGCGCTTGGCGTTGTAGAGTTTGAGTGCGCGCTCGCAGGCTTCGGCGCCCGTCGCCACCTCGAGCCCGCCGGAGAGCTCGCGGATCTGCTCGGTGAAGCGGCGGTTGCCTGAAAGGCCCTCCCAGAAGGTCTCGGCGCTCATGCCCATCACCATGTAGTCGGGCTCGGAGGTCAGCACCCGCTCGATCGCGAAACCGATCTCCTTGCGGATCTGCTCCAGCAGGGATTCAAAGGCTTCGTTCGAGGAGAGGTTCTGATCGCGAATGTGGATGCGCGAGAAGTGCGCCGTTACGCCCGGCACGCCCATCCGGTAGAAATCCGGCTCCACGATGGTGTTGGTGCTGGGCGCCAGCACCGCAAACTTTTTGCGCCAGCCAAGTGCGTCCATTACATGCCTCCCGTGTGGGTTTCCAGGATCGCGCCCGCCGCCTTGCGGGGCCGCGAGTCGAGCACGTCGGTGCGGCCCGAGAGCAGCTTGTTGGCTGCAGCGCGCGGGTAGAGCACGGCGCGCGCCGTGCGTTCGCCTTCTGCGACCCGGGTGATCTCGGGCCGGCTGATCTCGCCTTCGAAGCGGCGCGCCTTCCAGTCGGTGAGCAGCGTGAACTCTTCTTGCAGCGAAGCGAGCAGCCCCCGGCCCGCGGCAGAGCTGCGCGTGCTCACCGCCAGGTTGACGCGGTTTTCGGCGGCGCGTTCGACCAGGCCGGTTTGCGCCTCCCAGCTTTCCATAAGGTGCATCGCAGCCGCCGCCACTTCGGCGCCGGAAAGCGCGAGCAGCCGGAAGTGCTCCGGGTAGAGCGCGTCGTCCCCGGTCAGCATGGCGAGGCGCGCAAAGGGCAGGTCCGCGCAGCGCACTTCGTCTCCGAGGTCGCTCCAGTCGTGGCGCGCACAGCGGTGCATCTGCTTTTGTTCCGCGCGCAGACCCGAGCCATCGATGAGCACCGCGCTGTGAAAAAAGCGCTCGCCTTCGCGCAGCACCAGCGAAGTGACGATGAAGCCCTGCGCACCCGTGCACGCGGCCGCCAGCTCGCGGGCGGCGCGCCTGGAAAACTCCGCCGCCGCGGCGGGCTCGGCCACGCGCCCATCGGCGAAGCAGAACAGCTCGGGCAACACCACCAGGCCCGCGCCCGCCTTCATTTCCCGCGCGCCGCGCGCACAGGCGTCTTTGACTGCGGCTTCGCCTTCGCCCTCCGGCTCCACCAGGGCGACGCGGAGTTCGCGCGCACCGGCGCCCGTCTGCCTGTGTGCACCGGCCGCGCCCTGCACGATGGGCGCGTATAGCTCGGGGCGCCTTGCAGCGAAGCGGTTCGTTCCGTCGGGGCGCAGCTTGTCGTCGGCCTGTGCGGGCGTGATCTCGGCGAGGATCACCTCTTCACTCTGCCGGCTCGCCCTGGCGAGCACTTCGCCGCTCGGCGCGACGATCTGGCTCTCGCCGGCGCCGTGCAGCAGGGCGGCCGGTATGTGCGTGGCTTCGCTCACCGCTTCCAGGAACTCGGCGGGGACCAGGGGGCCCACCTTGTTGGCGGCCGCCACGAAAACGCGGTTTTCCGCCGCGCGCACCGGGACGTGCAGCGAGGCTTCGTCAAAGGCGAAAGAGTTCAGCGAGTTGCACAAAAGCTGCGCGCCGCGCAGCGCGAGGCAGCGCGGCGTTTCCGGGATCACCCCGTCCATGCACGCGTACATGGCGACGCGGGCGGCGGAGGCCTGAACGATCGGGCAGGGCGTTTCCCCCGCGCGCAGAAAGTCCCCTTCGTGGCCCATCAGCACCTGCTTGTCGGTTTCAGCGATGCATTCGCCCTGCGGCGAAAACAGCAGGCTGGTTCCGGTGACCGCGCCGCCCGCCCTGCGCAAGGTGCAGTTGATCACAACAAAGGCGCCCGCCGCACGCGCGCGCTCCGCCACCGCTTTCAGGAAGGGGCCGTCCTTTTCCAGCGACACCCGACTGCAGTGCGCCGGGTCGTCGTACCAGGACAGGTGGTTGCAGAACTCCGGCAGCACCAACAGCTCGGCGCCCTGCGCGCCGGCCTGGTCTATCGCCCACAGGCACTTTTCCAGGTTGCTTTCGATGTCTGTGCCCGCGGCGAACTGGGCCGCGGCGACCCGCATCGTCTCACTCGACTCGCGCATGGCGCCTGCCTTCCCGTCTCGTGCCGCCCCCTGCTGCGAGCCGTGCAGGGAGCACGGAAGCGGGGGGGGGGATTGGACTGTCCCGAACGAATGTCCTAAAAGTATATCAATAGGCCAAAATGCGCGGCAAGCCCTTTTCCGGAGGGCCCGGGGGCCGGGCGTCCGAAAGCGCCTGGAGCAGCCAGGGGCCTGGCCCTGCCGACGGGCTCACGGTTTTGGCCCGGCTGCCGAACTCCAGGCGGGCGGCCCCGTAGCAGCCGTCAGGCGGAGGGCGGCCGCGTTTCAGAACGACGAGACGCACGCGCGAAGCCCAGCGCCGTCAGCACCCCGGCGGCCAGCATGACGCTCTCGCACAGGCCGTGCACAAAGGGCGCGTCGAAAGGCGTAAGCCCCTGCCGCCTCAGCAGCACGGCGCTCGCAAGCGAAACCGCCACGAACAGAAGCTGCATGGCGAAGCCGGCCTGCACCAGGCGCGGTACGCCTCTCGCCCGGGCGAGCATCCACAAAAACACCAGGTAGGGAGGCAGCGAGAGGGCGAGCAGCAGGGTGTTGAACTTCACGGGGCGTCTCCGCCCGTGCGCCGCCCGCCCTCGCCGGCCGCGCCCGCATCCGCTCCGCCGCCTGCGTGTTCGCCGAACGCGCCGTGGCGCCCGCCCGGGCCTGGCCCTGCCTGCCCGCCGCGCGGCAAGCGCCGGGCCGCCAGGGCCAGGGCGCAGTTGCCGAGCAGCACCAGGGCGCCGTGCACATTCAAAAGGCCCGACCAGGCCGGGTCGGCATCGGTGGCGTGGTGGGCCAGCACGAAGAGCGAGCCGAGCAGGCCGGGCGTCATGGCCAGACCGATGCGGCGAAAGCCCCGCGCTGCCGCGCCGGAAAGGCAGCGCGCGGTGCGCAGTGCCTGGAAAATGGCGGCGGCGAAGGCGCACACCACGCCGATGTGAATCAGCCAGAGCAGGGGAGTCATGTCCCGGTGTTCCTCTCTTGCAAGGCGCCGCGCAGCGTGCGCAAGTTGCTGAAAGGCGCGCGTGTGCCTGCGGCCCGGTTTCCTCCCGGGGATGCCCCCGGCGACGCTGGCCGCCTGCGGTTCAACCCCGCGCGCACGTGCCCAGCTCGCGCAGCACCTCGCCGAGCGGCATCACGTCGCCGTACTTGCTGTCGATGTCGAACAGGTTCGCCTCGTGCGGCTCCGGCGCGCGGTCGCCCACGCACTCGCGCGGCACGATCACCCGGAAGCCGTGCTGCACGCCGTCCACGGCCGTGGCGCGCACGCAACCGCTGGTCGAACAACCGGTCAGCACCAGGGTGTCCACGCTCCGGGCGGTGAGCAGCGAGGCCAGCGGCGTGGCGAAAAAGGCGCTGGCGTATTGCTTGACCAGCACGGTTTCGCCGGGGGCCGGCGCTACCAGTGGGTCGAGTTCCGCTTCGGGCGCGCCGGCGACCAGGCTGCGCAGCAGCGGGACCTTCTGCACGAACAGGCCGCCCTCGGCGCCGTGCGCGGAGTATTGCACGCGGGTGTGGACGATGGGGATGCCGAGTTCGCGCGCGCGCGCCAGCAGCGCGCCGCTTTCCTTGACGGCCTGCACCACGGCTTCGGCGTAGAGCGCGGCGCCGGGCGTCGTGTAGGCGCGCATGAAATCCACCAGCAGCAAGGCAGGGCGCTTTCCAAAACCGATGCGCGTGTCAAACACGCCCCGGTAGTTTTCCCGCAAGCGGCTGTTGCTCATGCTTGAACTCCGAAACTGATCGGTGCGCGCCACGGTCCGGCATCAGCATGCGAAAGCGCCGCCGTCGCACGCCACGGGCGTTACGCTCGCCCGCCGGAGCGACGGGCCGCCACCTCCGTTGCCAAAGCTCCGGCCCGGCGGAAAACCCGGTCGCGGCCCTTTCAGCAACTTCAGAAGCGGTAGGAAGCGGTGATGCCGTAGGTGCGGCGTGCGCCCAGCGCCACCACGTTCTGATTGATGAAATTCACCTGGAACACGCCGCCCACGTATTCCAGGTCGGTCAGGTTGCGGCCCCAGAAGAAGAGTTCGAGGGGCCCCCGGGCGACGCCGAGCGTGCCGTTCAGCAGCGTGCGGCTGTCCGTCCAGGCGGCGTTCAGCGGGCTGACATATTGCTCGGACTGGTAGTTCGCATCGCCGCGCGCGAACAGCCGCCAATTGCCTGCCAGCGGCATGTCCAGGTCGAAGCCCAGGTAGGCCTGCTGCTCCGGCGTCCGGGAGAGCGTGTTGCCTCCTATCTTCGCAATGCCCACCACGTCGTCTGTTCCCACCGTGTCCGGGTCGCAGGGCAGCGGCGCGCCCGGCTCGGTGCTGCAGCCGATGGTGCGCAGGCCGGGCTGGTACACGGCGCCGTCGTCGTACTCCGGCCTTGTCTGCGAAAAGCCGAAGAGCAGGTTCAGGTAGTCGCTTAGCACGAAGATCCCGTCGATTTCGATGCCGAGCGCGTTCGCGCCGCCGATGTTGCCGGTGGCGAAGTTGGAGCCCACGATGGGGTTGCCATCGAGGTCGAGCTGGGTTTCGCGCACCTGCATGTCCGTCCAATCGATCATGTAGGCGGCCAGGTTCAACTGTACGCGGTTATCGGCCAGGTTGAATTTGCCGCCGATCTCGAAGGTCCAGTTGGTTTCCTCGTCGTAGGCGAGCTGGTCGGGATGAACCGCGTTGTTGAAGCCGCCGGTCTTGATGCCGTGCGCTGCGGAGGCGTAGAGCAGGGCGTCGCCGAAGGCGAAGCCGGGCGTGTATTCGAAAATCGCGCGCGGCGCCCAGTAATCGAAGCGCTCTTCGCCCGTCTGGTTTCTTTCGAGCTGCGTGACCGCGGCCGTGCATGCGTCCGAGGCGCCGATTTCGCACAGCACGCGGCGGTCGAAGTTGTTGAGCGCGGGCGAAATGCGCCGGATGTCCTTGTTTTCCTGCGACCAGCGCGCTTCCAGCGTGAGCCGCATCGTTTCGCTGTGCGTGTAGGTGACGCTGCCGAACAGGGCCAGGATGGTGTCCTTGTAGGCGCTGTGCTCGGCAGGCGAGGCGTCCGGCTCGGCCCTGCGCAGCTCGCTTTCCCGGGAGGTGATCTTGATGAACGGGAGATCGACGAGCGGGTTATCCTCCGGGTTCACCAGATACAGGCGGCCTGCTTCGGAGAGCGACGCCGTGCCGTTCAGGGGCGCCTGCCATTCCTTGAAGTATTCCTCGTCTTCCACGGCGGAATAGTAGAAGCCGCCGCGCAGGGCCAGCCGGTCCCAGCCCGACCAGTCCACGCGCAGCTCGTGCGAGGTGGTTTCCAGGGTGGAGATCGGCCTTCCGGAAAACAGGTTGTAGGGTGTCAGGTCGTCCCCGCTGATGTCGCGCAGGTTGGAGGTATCGACGGCGTAGTAACCGTTGCTGCCCGCCAGCGGGTCGCGGTCCACCGCGCCGCCGTTGCTGAAGCCTTCGTACTTGACCTGGCCGAACAGGTAGTTGATGCTGAGGTCCGGGTTCGCATCCCACTCGATGTGGAAGACGAAGATTTCGCTTTCCGCCACCAGGCCGATGCCGCGCGGATCGACCAGCATGGCACCCGCCTCGCGCGTGTCGGGGTTCGCGTGCTCGACGGCGGGCGTGAAGTTACTGGTCCTGATGCTGTTCGGCTTGCCCGCGCCCGGGTGGCGGTCGGGCACCTTGCCGCACCAGAGCGTGTTGCCCGTCACCTGCGGCGTAAGCGGCGAAGGCTGGGGCCCCACCTGGCTGCGCACGGAGCGGTTGCAGTTCAGGTCGTTGAAGGTGGTGTAGCCGGCGCGCTCGGCGTTCGCGCCCACCAGCGTGTAGAAGGGATTCATTTCCCGTTCCACCTCGTTTTCGTAGTAGCTCACGCTGAAGGCGAGGTCTTCGATCAGCAGCCAGTCCAGCCCCACGCTCCAGGTCGAGTTGTCGTAGCCGCCCGCGTTGCCGTGGGTCGAGGGCCCTTCTACATCGACGTGTGCATTCGGGTGATCGTTCTCCGTGTGCCCGTCGAAGCGCGACTGCGCCCAGCTCGCCTTGGCCAGCAGGGTGTCGGTGAAGAGCGGCCCGCTCAGGAAGAGCTTGATGTCGTTTCGTTCATTGCTTCCCAGCGTGGCGGTGACCTCCGCGGAAAGCTCCTCGGAAGGGCTGCGCGTTACGTAGTTGACGGCGCCCGCGAATGCGTTGCGGCCATAGAGGGCGTTTTGCGGGCCCTTGACCACTTCGACCCGGGCGACGTCGGCCAGGCCCGGGTCGAACATGCCCTGCTGTTGCAGGTACAGGCCGTCCATGAAGACGCCCACGTTCTGAATGCGGGCGGTGGCGAAGTTGGAAGACAGGCCGCGAATGATCGGCTGGCCCGCGTTGCCCGCCGTGGAAAAGCCCTCGTAGCTGAGGTTGGTGGTGAGCGCCGCGATGTCTTCCAGCCCCACTGTGCCCGCGCGCGAAAGGTCCGCCTCCGAAAACGCGCTGATGGAAATCGGGATGTCCTGCAGTGACTCTTCGCGCTTCCGGGCGGTGACGATGATCTCTTCGATGCCCAGGGTGTCTTCTTCGAAGCCCGGGAAGCCCTGGGCTTCCGCTTCGGCCTCCTGGGTCTCCGCTTCGCCCCCGGGCCCGGCTTCGCCCTGTGCCGAGAGCGGCGGGGCGAGCGCAAAGGGCGCTGCGCCGAGACAGCAGGCGAGCAGCAGGGCCGGGATGCGGCCTTCGTATCTGGCGATCATCGCTTTTCCTCCGGGCGTGAAGGGCTTGCCTGGCAGGCCGGGTGTTTTCCGTGCGTGCGCCTGCTGCGCCCGCGCCTTTGCTCCACGGCGCCCCTTGCCGGGGCCTCCCGCCTGGCCGGCGCCGCCCGGCTCGGCCCGGCGCCCGGCAAGAGTATGAGTTAATGCCCTGTCAATCAACCCCGCAGGGGGTTATAGCGCATCCGGGAGCGCCTTTCGGCTGTGCGGGCGCCCCCCCCCGCGCCTACATCCCCCGGTCGGCGAAGAGGTCCCGCTTGCGAAAGGCCGCCGTCAGGAAGCGGCCCATGGCCTTGCCGGTGGTCAGCCAGGCCACCCGGGTTCCGCTGCGGCGGGTGGCCAGGATGCGGTCCACCAGCCAGGGCGTCACGGTCTCCACCCGGTCGCCCAGGATGTTGAAGATGCGCCGGGCCCGCTGCCACTCCGGCGAGTCCGGGGCGTAGTCGCCGATCAGCAGGTCGGTGACCACGATGCCCGGGCTGAGCGTGCAAATCTGCACGGGGCCCTCGGCGCTTTCCCGGCACAGGGCCTTGTTCAGGTAGCGCACAGCCCGCTTGGTGGCGCCATAAGCGGCCAGGCCCGGCTGCACCTCGTCCCGGCTGCCGAGCCCCTCCATGTTCCAGATTTGCCCGCGCCCCTGTGCGCGCATGCCCCGCAGGGCGACGGCCGAGCCGACCAGCGTCCCGTACAGGTTGACCTCCACCAGCTCCCGCAGGGCGGCCGGGTCGTGTTCCTCGAGCGGCTTTTGCGGCGTGGCCAGGCCGGCGTTGTTGATCCAGATGTCCACGCCGCCGAAGCGCCGGACGCTCTCTTCCCAGAGGCGCTGCATGTCCTCCGGCCGGGTGACGTCGCCGCCTTGCCCGAGCACCCGCTCTGCATTGCCGCCCTCGCCGAGTTCCTGCACCGCGCGGGCGACGCCCTCGGCCGAGCGGCCGCACAGGGCCACGGAGACGCCCCGTTCGAGAAAGGCCTGCGCCAGGCCCTTGCCGATGCCCCGCGTCCCGCCGGTGATCACTGCTGTTTTCGACATGATGTGCTCTCCCGGTTGTCCCGGCCCGGCCCGCGTCCGGCCCCGCACCCCTGCGCAGGCCGGCCATGGCCCCTGTGTCGTCCCTGGGGCGGCCCCATCCCCGG
>CAZJXU010000419.1:0-15862 GCA_964550095.1 uncultured Spirochaetales bacterium
TTCGACGCAGAGGCGCTGCGCAAAACACCGATGCTGGACCTGCTCGTGAAAAACGGCGTGCAGATCGCGGGCGCTCGGCAGGAAATCACGGCGGTACTCGCCGACCCGGCCATCGCGCCCGCGCTCGAACTCGAAGTGGGCGCCGCGCTGATCCTGCTGCGCCGGGTGCTCTTCGACCGGGAGCAAAGGCCGGTGCAGCACATCGCCTGTTACTACCGTCCCGACCGCTACCAGTACCGCATGGTGTTGCAGCGCGTGGACGATGAAGGCGGAGGGCGCTGGGAAGTCAGTTGACTCATCACCAGGCGTATCGGCCACGTAATCACCAGCCACGCTGCACGGCTGCCACGTTCCGATCACCAGGCAGAATTTCGTGAGCCCAGCGTCACGTACAGAGATTTACGAGAAAACGCGCAGCGGTACCTTCCGTGGCCCGCGCAGCACAGCGCTTGGTCCCTGACTTACCAACGGTCGTGGCCGGCCGTCGCAGTACCACCGGCGCTTCTTCCCTTGGTAAATCAGGCCGGCCGTATCGGCCCCTTAAGAGAAAACACGCAGCGGTACCTTCCGTGGCCCGCGCAAGACAGCGCTTGGTCCCCAGACCACGTCGCCCGCGCCCCGTTCGAACTTGGGATAGCGCGCCAGCAAACCCGCCAGGGCGAGTTCGGCCTCGAGCCGCGCCAGGCGCGCGCCCAGGCAGAAGTGGGCGCCGCGTCCGAAGGCCAGGTGGCGACCCGCTTCCCGCTCCATGATGAAGCGATCCGGTTCTTCGAACTGTTCGGGGTCGCGGTTGGCGGCGGCCAGCAGCAGCATCACCTGGTCGCCCCGTCGCACGCGCTTTCCGTCGATGCGCGTATCGCGCAGCGCAATGCGCGAGGTCATCTGCACGGGGCCGTCGTAGCGCAGCATTTCTTCCACGGCGGCCGGGCCGTGCTGCGGCGCTTCCCGCAAGCGCCCGAGCTGGTCCGGATGGTCCAGCAGCGCCAGCACGCCGTTGCCGATCAGCTTGGTGGTGGTCTCGTTGCCTGCCACCAGCAGCAGGGTGCAGGTGCGCAGCAGCTCTCCCATGTTCAGGCGGTCTCCCGCTTCCTCGGCGGCGACCAGCGCCGAAATCAGGTCGTCCCTGGGCGCTTGCCTGCGCTCTTCGGCAATGCCGGCCATGTAGTTTTCGATTTCCTGCCCGGCGCGCCGGCTGCGCTGCAGGGTTTCGCTGTCGCCGTTGCCGAGGCTCAGCACCAGCTCGTCGCTCCAGTGGCGGAAGCGCGCGCGGTCCTTGCCCGGCACGCCCAGCAGTTCTGCTATCACCAGCACCGGCAGGGGCTCCGCCAGCGCCTTCATCAGGTCGAATTCGCCGTGCGCGGGCAGCGGCGCCAGGTGTTCCTCCACCAGCTCCAGAATGCGCGTTCGGCGGCGGTCGATCATGCGCGGCGTGAAGGCCTTGTTGACCAGGCTGCGCAGCCGGGTGTGCTCGGGCGGGTCGAGGCGCAGCATGGAGACCTTGCCCTCTTCGTAAGGGTCGGGGATGCCCTCGCGTTTCATGATGCGCCGCATGCGCGGCCAGCGACGTTGCCTGCGATCTTCCACCGAAAAGTCCGGGTCCGCGAGCACCCGGAAACAATCCCGGTAGCGCGTCAGCACGAAGCCGCCCACCGCCCCGGAACGGTGCACCGGGTCGCGCTCGCGCAGCGCCCGGTACACAGGGTGGGGGTCGGGCAGCAGGCCCGTTTTGCGCGGGTTGAATGCAGTGCCGGTGGTCAGCTTTTCGACCAGCAGGTGGGCGAGCATTTGCGCGGCGAAGGCGCTGCGGTCGAGTTTGCCGATCCAGGACATGCTGCAAGTGTGCCTTGTCCGGGCAAAGGTGCGCAAGCCGCCCGGGGCGCTGTGTAAGCGCCAAGCGGAAATGTCCGATTTTGCCTCCGCGGGGGCCGCCCCAGGGCGCCGCCTCGCGGAGCTGCGCCGGCACATCATCCCCGCGGGTGCGCCGCCGCTTTGTGCGCGCCTGTGCACGCGCCCTGCGGGGTGCGGCCTGCAATACGCGCCGCCTTCCGAACGCGCGTCGCTTGGTGCGCGCTCCGCCGCGCCGCTATCCGCCCAGTTCGGCGAGGCGCGTGAGCGCGGCGTCGCAGGCGGCGTCGCTGATCCCCGGGATTTCGATGCGCGCGCACAGCAGGTCCATGCCCAGCCGCTCCCGGTAGCGGCCGACTGCATCCTGCACTTCGGCGAAGCCTCCTACCAGCACGCGGTCTTCCAGAGCGCCTGCGGCCGTGCGGGCCGGCGCCCTGCCGCCGCCGCGTGCGATGCGCGCCGTCTCGGCGGCCAGGGCGCTGCGCACCGCCTGCGCCTCGGCCTCGTTTTCGCTGATGAACACCGTGCGCATCACGGGCACGCGCGGCGCATCGCCCCGGGGTTCCTGCACCAGTTGCTCCCGCCAGGCTTTGTAGTTTTCTTCCAGCGTTTCCAGGCTTTCCAGAGGGGATGCCAGGTAGGGCAGGCCGCGCGTGGCCGCCTGGCGCAGGCCCTTCATGCCGAAGGCCGCCACCACCAGGGGCGGGTGCGGCCTTTGCACCGGGCGCAGTGCAATGCGTACCGGGGCGCCGCCGCGCGCGGCGAAGTGCGTCCCTGCGGGGGAGGTGGCGCCCCCCGACCAGGCACCCAGGATGGCGTCCAGCGCTTCGTCGAAGCGGTCGCGCTTTTCCCGTGCGCGCACGCCGAAGCCCTCGAAGACCGGCGCGCGAAAGCCGCGCCCGACCCCGAGCAGCAGGCGTCCCCCGGAGAGCGCATCCAGCGTGGCCGTATCGGCCGCGATGCGCAGCGGGTGGTGCAGGGGCAACAGCACCGAGGTGGTGGCAAGGCGCAGGCGCTTCGTGCGGGCGGCGAAGGCGGCCAGCATCGTCAGCGGCGCCGCCGTGGCGCCCTTTGCAAAGTGGCCTTCGGGCAGCCACAGGGAATGAAAGCCGAGCGCATCGGCGCGCTGCGCGAGCTGGAATGCGCGTTCGAAGCGCCCCGCGCCGACGCAGGCGCCGAGCGCGATGCCGAGCGCGAGCGGCGCCTGCCGCCCGGGCGGCACTTCGGCCCCCCGGGGTTTCCCGGCCGCGTCATGTTCCTGCTCCCCGCGGGAGCGTTCGGGTTCCATTGCCTTCTCCCTAAAGGATGGGAATGCTGGAATGAATGGCGGAGCTTGTGCGGAACATCATGCAAATGCAAGGGGTGAGATGTTTCGCTCATCGACCGTCTCGTGGCGGCGGAAGACAGTGTGACTTTTGGTCAGGCTCGGCATGTACCGGTGGTGCGCAGCGACGGGTCGTTCTGAAAATGATGACTTGTAGTCCGCTCGAGGTCGGCGGCGGGCCGGCCTTGAAAGTTGCTTCCGCGTTGCGCGGCGATTTTATCTCTGTTTTAACTTTTACATGCCGATTAAATGACGACGAAGTAAAACAGTACCGGTTATGTGCGCTTTTCGGTGTGGCGTCCGTCCGATCTTTGCGCCTGGATGAGTCGACGAGAAGGCCCGGTGCCGCCAAGGTATTGACACGAACGCCATTTCCCTGTTTAATATGCGTCCGGCACGATCTGGTACGGATGGGTACGGCCTGATACGGGTGGGCACGGGTAGGGGAACGGGTAGAGGCGCTGGCAGAGTACGGGTAGGCGGATAAGCGCGGGTAAGCGCGGGTAAACGCGGGTAAACGGGTAAGCAATGCGCCGCAGTCTGAAAAACCGAAAGAAACAATCGACGCCGGTAAATGCCTATTTTCCGACCCACACAATTGCGCGCGCACACACGTCAAGGGCATCACACATCCGCTCCCGATTCCCGGCGCCCGAGGAGACATTCCCATGCTGGAAACCCTGCTGATCGCTACCGACGGATCCACGGCATCCGAAGCGGCGGAGCAATACGCCGTCGCGCTGGCCGCCGCCCTGAACGCGAAACTGGTCGCCTTGTCGATTGTCGATGATCGCCTGCTTCGCGACTTGCGCAGCGTGCCCACCGGCATGTCGCCCGGGCCGGTGGAATCCGTCGAGGCTTTCCTGGAGGCGCGCACCGAGGCGGCGCTGCAACGCGTTGACGAAGCGTCACGCGCGCATTCCATCGAGTGCTCCTTCGAGCGGATGCGCGGCCTGCCCGACGCGCGTATTACGCAGCGCGCCCAGACGGTTGACTTGTTGATCATCGGCCGCGGCGACGAGCGCGCGAGCGGCGCCCCGGGCATGATCGGTTCGACCTGCGGCAACGTGTTGCGCCAGACCATGCGCTCCACCCTGGTGGTGCCGCAGGCTGCTACCACCGGTGGACCGGTTCTGCTCGCCTACGACGGTTCGCAAGGCGCCCGCCAGGCGGTCGGTGTCGCCCGGGAACTGGTGCATCAAAGCGGCGAGCCCTTGCACATCTTTGTGGATTCGAAAGACAAGTACCGTGCAGAGCGCCGCTTCGAGGAAGCCGAGAGCCTGCTCGGTCCGCTGCGCGTTCCGGTGCATCGTCATGCTTCCAGCCTCGGACGCCCGGACATGAAAATCGTGGATACCGCGCGCGAGAAAAGAGTCTCCATGATTCTGATGGGCGCCTACGGGCGCAACCGCATTCGCGAGTACTTTCTGGGCAGCAACGCCTTTGCGGTGGTGCGCAGCTCAAAGGTCGCGGTGTTCCTGGCCCGGGGCGCACCCGGCGAAAACTGAAAAGGGGTGTGTGTCGTCCTGAATCGTGGACGGTCGCGCTGCCCGGAGCGGGCGACCGAACGTGCCGACCTTCGCGCCGGCGCCGTGCTGCGGGCGACTGACCGTGCCTGTTGATAAGGCGGACGCGTGTTGGCTTGAATTGCGGCCGACCGCATCCGTGGTAAGTTACCATCCTGTTGACAAGGCAGGTGTCTCATGGAACTTCGCGAGCTGGCGCAAAAACTCGGGGACCGCAGCGTCGAGGGCGATGCGACGCTGCGCATCTGCGGCGTGTCTTCGCTGGAAGCGGGCGGCCCCGGGCAGATTGGCTTTGTGCGCAGCGCCGCTTTCGCAGGCGCGCTGGAGCGCTCCCTCGTCGCCGCGGTGATTGCGCCGGAGGGCATGGCGATCAGCGATCGCCCCGTGCTGCGATCAAAGAACCCGAGCCTCGACTTTGCCCGCGCCTGCGCCCTGCTGCACCCGGGCATGCCCGCGCCGCCGGGCGTACATCCCCGCGCCTGCGTAGAAAAGGGCGCCGCGGTCGATGCGACGGCCTCGCTCGGCCCGCTCGCCGTGGTCGGCGCGGGCAGCCGCATCGGAGCGCGCACGGTGCTCGGCGCCGGCGTGGTCGTGGGCGCAGACGTGGAAATCGGCCCCGATTGCATTTTGCATGCCGGCGCCCTGGTGCGCGAAGGCGTTCGCATCGGCGCGCGCGTGATTTTGCAACCCGGCTGCATCATCGGCGCCGACGGCTTCGGCTACGAACCCGACGAGCAGGGCCGCTTCGAAAAGGTTCCGCAAATCGGCACGGTGGTGCTGGAGGACGACGTGGAAATCGGCGCGGGCACGACGGTGGACCGCGCGCGCATCGGCGAAACGCGCATCGCCCGCGGCGTCAAGGTGGACAACCTGGTGCAGGTCGCCCACAACGTGGAAATCGGCGAAGACTCGCTGGTGCTGGCCCAGTCCGGCGTGGCGGGCAGCGCCCGGCTGGGACGACGCGTCATGCTGATGGCCCAGTCCGGCGTGGCCGGGCACGTCGAACTGGGCGACGAGGTCTTCGTGGGCGCACGCGGCGGCGTGATCGGCAATGTCACTGCGGGCGCGCGCTTCTTCGGCTTCCCCGCCCGGGAAGCGCGCGCCTGGCGTCGCTCGCAAGCCATGCTGATGCGCCTTGGGGAATTGTTTCGCCGGGTGCGGCGTCTCGAACAGCACGCCGGCGTCCGCACCGGGGACGAAGAAACATGAACCCGGCGGGCATGCAGCCCTTGGCGCGACTTCGCGACCGGGCCGGCGAACTTCGCGAAGCGCCGGAGCTGCGCGTTTTTGCGGACGCGCTCGCAGGCGATGCGCGCCGCGGCGCGCGCGCCCTGGCCGAAACGCTGCTAAGGCGCGCCGCGCGCCTGGAGGCAGAGGCGCAGCGCCTGGAACAATGGCTGGCGCTTCGCGACAGGCTCGCACGCGCCGGCAGGCGCTGCGTGGCCGGCGTGGACGAAGTGGGCGTCGGGCCGCTGGCGGGGCCGGTGGTGGCGGCCGCCGTGGTGTTGCCCCGGCGCCCGGAGCTGCCCGGCCTGGACGATTCGAAAAAGCTCTCCGCCGCTGCGCGCCTGCGCCTCTCCGACGCGGTGCGCGCGCAGGCGCGGGCGTTCGGCATCGGCGAGGTGTGGCCCGAAGAGATAGACCGCCTGAACATTTACCAGGCCTCGCTGGAGGCCATGCGCCGCGCGGTGTGCGCGCTGCCCGTCCCCGCCGATCACCTGCTGGTGGATGCGCGCACGGTGCCGGGCGCCCTCATGCCGCAGACGGCGCTGGTGCGCGGAGACGCACGCGACGCTTCGATAGCGGCCGCCTCCATCGTCGCCAAGGTGCATCGCGACGCCATCATGTGCAGCCTGGATGCGCGTTACCCCGGTTACGGCTTCGCGCAGCACAAGGGCTACGGCACAGCGCAGCACCTTGAGGCCCTGCGCCGGATGGGCGCCTGCCCGGTGCACCGGCGTTCCTTTGCGCCGGTGGCGCTCGCCGCAGCGGCGCCGCGCCGGGAGCGCCGGGATTCCGGCGCGTCCGCATTTCCCGCGGGGGGCCTTCGCCCTGCGGGTGAACGGAATGCGGCAGGCCGGCCATTATTGTATACCATCAGCAGGCACACGCCCCTTTCGCCCCGGCGGGCGCTTGGCGGGCGGTAGCGAAACGGAGGAGCCCCCCATGAACGTCGCACAAGACATTTCCGAACTGATCGGGCGCACGCCCCTGGTGAAACTGAACAAGGTCACCTCGGGCCTGGACGCCGTGGTGCTCGCCAAGCTCGAAGGACAGAACCCGGCGGGCAGCGTGAAAGACCGCATCGGCATTTCCATGATCGAGGCCGCCGAGCGGGAGGGACTGATCGAGGCGGGCAAGACCGTGCTGGTCGAACCGACCAGCGGCAACACGGGCATCGCCCTGGCCTTCATCGCAGCGGTCAAGGGCTACGAGTGCGTGCTGGTGATGCCCGAAACCATGAGCCCCGAGCGGCGCATCACCCTGCGCGCTTTCGGCGCGCGCCTGGTGCTGACCGAAGGCGCCAAGGGCATGCGGGGCGCCATCGACAAGGCGAACGAGCTGGCGGCGCGCCTGCCGGGCGCCTTCATGCCGCAGCAGTTCATGAACCCGGCCAACCCGGAAGTGCACCGCCGCACCACGGCCGTGGAGATCTGGGACGACACGGACGGCGCGGTGGACGCCCTCATCTCCGGCGTCGGCACCGGCGGCACCATCACCGGCGTCGCCGAGGTGCTGAAAAAGCGCAAGCCCGCATTCGAGGCGGTGGCGGTGGAGCCCGAGTCCTCTCCCGTGCTCGGGGGCGGCGCGCCCGGTCCGCATCGCATCCAGGGCATCGGCGCGGGTTTCATCCCGGAGATACTGAACACCGAACGGATCGACCACATCATCGCCGTGAACGAAGACGACGCCATGCAAATGGCGCGGCGCCTGGCGCGCGAAGAGGGGATCTTCTGCGGGATTTCCAGCGGCGCGGCGGTAGTCGCCGCCTGCGAATACGGCGGCCGCGCGGAAAACCGGGGCAAAACCATCGTGGCGGTTTTGCCGAGCTTCGGCGAGCGCTACCTGAACACCGACCTGTTCGCGCCCTATCGTTACGAAGGCAGCGATGAAGTCTGAAGCCCTGACGTCCGGGCGCGCGCAGCACCGCAGCGCGCAAAGGCAAAAGATCCTGCACAGCGCGCGGGAAGTTTTCTTTCGCGACGGCTTTGCACAGGCCAACCTCGACGAAGTGGCCGCGCACGCAGGCGTCGCCAAGGGCACCCTGTATCGCTACTTCGAAAACAAGGCCGACCTCTATGTCGCCCTGCTCACCGAGAACGGCCGCGGCTTCGAAAGCCGTATGCGCGAGGCGGCGGCCAGGGGCGGCACCGCCTCGGACCGGATCCGCGCGCTCGGTCGCTTTTACTACGAACACTGGCGTCGCCACTGGGAATACTTTCCGATTTTCTGGGCGATGGACAACCAGCACTTGATCGGCCACCTGCCCGAAGACATGGTTCAGCAGGTCAAAGCGCTGTGGCGCGACTGCCTGCACATTCTGGCCGACGTGGTGCGCGGCGGCGTGCGCCGCGGCGAGCTGATCCCCTGCGACCCCTGGGAAGTCGCCAACATTCTGTGGACGGTCGCCAACAGCGCGCTGCAGACCGAACTCAACGAGCTGGGCCGTGACATTCGCGGCCGCCCGCTGCAGAGCTTTTTTGAAGACGCCGTCGAATGCGTCGTGCGCGGCCTGGAAGTTCCCGACTTGCCAACGACCGTATCGGCCGCGCAGTCGGCAATCAGTTCGCCCGCCAGCCACACGCCCGTTGCCGGCTGATGCTCCGTGAGCCCGGCGCCTTGCAGCTTTCCGACCTGAGCGCGGGCAAGGTCTGGCCGGAAACCCGGTGCTGCCGTAGCCTTTCGTTATGAAACGGCTGATCCTGATCGACGCGGCCAACACCCTGTACCGCGCTTTCTTCGCCCTGCCGCCCCTGCGCAATTCCGCCGGTTTCCCCACCGGCGCGGTGCTCGGGCTCGCCAACATGCTGCGCAAGGTTTTGCGCGAACAGTCGCCCGACGCCGTGCTGGCGGCGCTCGACCCCCCGGGCGGAAGCTTTCGCAAGAAGCTGTACCCGCAGTACAAGGCGCAGCGCGACGCCCAGCCCGAAGACCTCTCGGCGCAGGCGCCGGTGATGCGCGAACTCTTCGAAGCGTGGCGCATCCCGATGCTCGAGGTTCCGGACTTCGAAGCGGACGACGTCATCGCCACCCTGGTGGAGCAGGCTCCCGAAGATTTCGAAGTGCTGGTGGTTTCCACGGACAAGGACCTGATGCAACTGGTCGGCAAGCGCGTGGCCCTGCTCGACACCATGAAAGATCGACGCATCGGTCCGGCCGAGGTCGAAGAGCGCTTCGGCGTTGGCCCAGGCAAGCTGCTGGATATGCGCGCGCTGGTGGGCGATCCCTCCGACAACATCCCCGGCGTGCCGGGCATCGGCGAAAAGGGCGCGGCGAAATTGATCGCCGAGTTCGGCACGCTGGACGAGCTGCTGGACCAGGCCGACAAGGTGAAAGCCAAGCGCGCGCGCGAAGGGCTCACCGAGCATGCAGATGCAGCGCGCCTTTCCCGGCAATTGGCGACGCTGCGCCGGGATGCGCCGCTCGAGCTGAAGGTGGAAGAGCTCGTTTTGCAGGCGCCGGACCAGGATGCGCTGCGCGAGCTCTACACGCGCCTCGAGTTCACGCGCCTGCTCGATGAGATTGGCGCAGCAAAGCCCGCCCCCGCGAAGGCCGCGCCGCCGCCGGAGGTGGAAGTGATCGCCGACGCCGCGGCCTTCGATCAGGTGCTCGCGGCGCTTTCCCGCGCGCGGCGCCTTGCATTGGCGCCCATTCACGATGCCGGGGGCGGCGCTCTGGCGTCTGCGCCCGCGGGCCTGGCGCTGGCTTTCGCCGGGCGAAACGTGTACCTGCCCTTTGCGCACGGCAGCCTCCTGAACGCCACCGGCATTTCCTGCGAAGCGGCGCTGCCCGAACTCGCCCGGCGCCTCTCGGAAAAAAAGGCGCCGGGCTGGGTCGCCCGCGACAGCAAGCGCGTGCAGACGCTCTTCGCAGGCTTCGGGGCCGAACTGCCCCTGCCGGCCTTTGACAGCGAAATCGCGGCCTTCATGCTGGACCCCGCCGGCCCCCGGGACACCGCTGCACTCTCTTTGCAGTGGCTGGGTCGCGCCCACGAAAACCTGGATGCGCTGACCGGGCGCGGCGCCAAGGCGGTTCCGGCGGCGGAACTCGAGCTGCCGCGCGTTTCGGCATTCGCCGGCGCCGAAGCGCGTGCGCTGCTGGAGCTGGAAGCGCCGCTCACGAAGCGCCACGAAAGCGACGGCACCGCCGCGCTGTACCGGGAAGTGGAACTGCCGCTGACGGCGGTGCTCTCGCGCATGGAGCGCGCCGGCGTTCGCATCGACGAAAAAAAGCTGGCGCGGCTATCAAAGGAATACACGAGCGAACTGCAGCGCCTGGAGACGCGCATTCACGAAGCGGCGGGCGAGAAGTTCCAGATGGCTTCGCCCAAGCAGTTGCAGCACATACTCTTTGAAAAGCTGGGATTGCCCGCGGGCAAGAAAACCAAGACCGGTTATTCCACCGACGAAAGCGTGCTGGAACAACTGGCCCTGCAACACGAATTGCCCGGCGACATCCTGGCCTGGCGCCGGCTCGCCAAACTGAAGAGCACCTACGTGGACGCCCTGCCGCCCCTGGTGAACCCGGACAGCGGGCGCATTCATCCCTCCTTCAACCAGGTCGGCGCGGCCACTGGGCGCCTCTCTTCGAGCGGGCCCAACGTGCAGAACATTCCGATTCGCACCGAAGAGGGCGCGCGCATTCGCGAGGCCTTCATCCCTGCCAAGGGCTGCGTTTTGCTCTGCGCCGACTACTCGCAGGTGGAGCTGCGCGTGATGGCGCACTACTCGGGAGACGCAGGATTGCAGCAGGCCTTCGCGCAGGGCGACGACATTCACCGTCTCACCGCCGCCGAAGTGCACGGCATCCCGCCGGAAGAGGTGACCGGCGAGCTGCGCGCCGCCGCCAAGGCCATCAACTTCGGCATCATCTACGGCTCCAGCGCCTTTGGCATCGCCCGCCAGCTCCGCATCCCCAAGAGCGAGGCGCAGGCATTGATCGACCGCACCTTCGAGCGCTACCCGGGTGTGCGAAAATTTCTCGATCAGGGAGTCGAGCGGGCGCGCGAGGCGGGTTTTGTGCAGACCCTGCTGGGCCGGCGGCGCTACCTGCCGGATCTCTCTTCCCGAAACCGCACCCTGCGCCAGGCTGCAGAGCGCATGGCAATCAACACCATCATCCAGGGCACCGCCGCCGACATGATCAAGAAGGCCATGGTGGAGGTGGACGCCGCCCTTCCCGGAAAAGGGCCGAAGGGCGCGCGCATGATCTTGCAGGTACACGACGAGCTGGTCTTCGAAGTGCCCGCGGCCGGGGCGCGCGCGCTCGGCGCGCTGCTGCGCGAGATCATGGAGCAGGTCTGCGCTCTGGATGTCCCGCTGGTGGTTGACCTGGGCAGCGGCCCGAACTGGCGCGCCGCGCATTAGTGGCCGCGGCTCTCGGGCCTTGCCGCGGGTGCAGTGCAGCCCCGGGCCCGCGGCCCTTTCAGAAGTCGCCCCTGCCTGCTTCTGGTAGGATGCCTTTGAAGTCCACAGCAGGGCAGGAAAGCGGGTCGCTTCGATTTCGCGACTCGTTCGGACCGGACTTGAAAGGGAGGGAGGATTATGCCGCGGCAGGCGAGGCGCGCCGGTGGTGGAGCGGGCGTTGTATGCGACAAGCCTCGTGACAGTGTCTATTCGACATCGCGCAGCATCGCGTGGGGGCGCCCGGCGCTGCCGCCCGGCATGAAATTGAACCGGCGCCTGAAGATGGACGGGCGCGATTTCCTGGCGGCGCTGCCGGAGGCCGCCGTGCCGGTCGCGTTCTTCGACCCGCAGTACCGCGGGGTTCTGGATAAACTGCAGTACGGAAACGAAGGCAAGGCGCGGGGCAGGCGCCGCTCTGCGCTGCGGCAGATGGACGAGGACCTGATTGCATCCTTTGTGCGCGGCATCGACCGGGCGCTGGTCCCTTCCGGCCACCTGTTTTTGTGGATGGACAAGTTCCACCTGCTGAACGGCTTCAGAAAGTGGCTGGAGGGGACGGCGCTGGACGTCGTTGACATGGTCAACTGGAACAAGCAGAGGATGGGCATGGGCTATCGCAGCCGGCGCACCACCGAGTACTGCGTGGTCCTGCAAAAAGCCCCGAGGCGGGCCAAGGGCGTGTGGACCATCCACAACATCCCCGACACATGGGAAGAAAAGGTACAGGCCGCCAAGGGGCACCCGCATCAAAAGCCGGTCCGGCTACAGCGCGAGCTGCTGAGCGCGGTTACCGGCGAGGGCGACATCGTGATCGATCCGGCGGCGGGGGATTTTTCCGTCATGTCCGCCGCACGCGCGGCGCAGCGAAACTTTCTGGGTTGCGACCTGAACGGGTAGCCGTGCGGCGGAAACGGGAAGGGCCGGGCCCGGCGCATTGTGCCGGCGCCCTCCGCGGGCGCGCCGTCCCCGCGCACCCGGGCCGGTCGTGCAGGGCCGTAACTTGCCGAAAAATCAGGATATAGGGGGGCTTGACAGGAAGCCTTTATTTCGCTTTACTTTCGTTTATGCGCGCTGAGGCTGTACGACCGCCGGACTCCCGAAATTTGGCCTGGTTGCTGAATCGCGGCAGCCGTGCGGAATTGCCTGGTGATTCGTGGCCGATACGGCCCCTTCCGTTGATAAGGCAGAGCCACACGGGTGCCGCACTCCGCTATGATGTGTCCGTCCCCCCGCTGCCTTCAAAAAAGCCTTGCCTCAGGATGCACGGGCGAAACCCCGTCTGCTCCCGGAGACAACAGATGACGACAGGCCGGCAAGAAGCTCGCCGCTTCCGGGGGATTTGAAGATGGTGACGGCGCGTATCACGGAGCAGGTTTTCAACACCGAACTCGCCAAGGTTCTTCAGACCAAGCACCCGCGCTGGCGTGAACAAGTCGACGTCGAAAGCACGAGAATTTTCAGTGAAGGCGCCATCCTTCGTCCCGATATCGTGGTTCGTCATCCGCACGGCATGCCGGTTATCGTCGAGACGGAATTCGCACCGGCGAACACGGTGGAGCAGGATGCCCGAAACCGACTCGGGAAGACATTCTCGGAAGGAGGAGGACATGTTGAACAGGTGATAGCAGTGCGCGTCCCGGACGAACTCAGCACCGCCCCCCTGCATGAACTCGATGCACGAATTCGGGACACGATCCTGGACTTCTGCGTCTTTTCGGGCACACCGGAACATTCCGACCGGTGGCCGGCTGCCGGATGGATGGAAGCAAGCATCGACGAGCTGGCGGACTGCATCGAACAGGCTGCCCTGTCCGAAGATCGCATCGCCCACGGCATGAAGATTCTCGAAGACGGAATAGGCCAGGCCGCCGACATGCTCCGGGCAGCAGGAGTGAGCGCACCAGACACGCTCCGCAAGATAGCAGACAAGTTGCATCAAAGGGACGGGGAACAAACCTCGAGGATGGCGATGGCCATTGTCGCCAACGCCCTCACCTTCCATGTCACCATCGCCGGCTCTGAAAATATACCGGCGCTTGCTGAACTCCGTGTGGAAGGGGGGACAGGACGCCTGTCAAAGGTTCTCACCCTGGATACATGGCGGCATATCCTCACGAACATCAATTATTGGCCGATCTTTGATATCGCCCTGGACATTCTGGCGCCGATCCCCGACCGTTCGGCCAACAGGATTCTCAATTGCCTGGAGCGGGTTGCGAACGACTTGACCAGCCTCGGGGCGACCAGCCAGCACGACCTCAGCGGGCGCATGTTCCAGCGGCTGATTGTGGACCGGAAGTTTCTGGCGACCTTCTACACACTGCCGAGTTCTTCGGCGCTGCTGGCCGAACTCGCGGCCGGTCGCCTCGATGCCGAATGGTCCGACGGAGAGGCGGTAAAGGCTTTGCGAATCGCGGACTTCGCCTGCGGGACGGGCGCCCTTCTGAACGCGGCTTACGGGGCCGTGATGCGCCGCTATCGCCGCACGGGCGGCGACGACAGGGCCCTTCACTCCAGCATGATAGAGCACGCGATCATGGGCTCGGACATCATGCCGGCTGCTACGCACCTCACGGCCTCGGTGCTGTCCGGCGCCCATCCGAGTGTGCCATTCAAGAATACTTCGATACTCACGCTTCCCTACGGTGACGACGGCGTCAGCCCGAGTGTTCGTCTTGGCGCACTCGACCTGATCGAAAGCCAGACAACCGACGCACTCTTCAGCCTCGGGCAGGAACGGGTGAAGGGTGGCGCGGAGGCTCACTCCGAAAGCGTGCCCCTGCCGCATCGGCACTTCGACCTGGTCATCATGAATCCGCCCTTCACGAGGCCGACCAACCACGAATCGACTGATGTTCCGGTTCCCTCCTTCGCCGGCTTTTCCACGAGCCAGGACGAACAGGAAAAGATGTCGAATCGCCTCAAAAAAATCAGCAAGCCGGGAATGGCCGGCCACGGCAACGCCGGGCTGGCGTCCAACTTCATCGACATCGCCCATGCCAAGGTCAAGCCGGGCGGGGTGATCGCGCTGGTGCTCCCTGCTTCTTTTTTGCAGGGCAAAGCATGGAACGGCGCCCGCGCGCTGATCGAGAAGCACTATCGCGACATCGCAATCATCAGCATCGCCGCCACGGGCTCGACCGACCGGGCGTTTTCAGCAGACACCGGAATGGCGGAGGTGCTGGTCCTTGCGACGCGAAAAGATGAAACAGAACAATCCCCCGCCGTTCTGTTCATCAACCTCGAGCATCGGCCCCGAACCCTGCTGGAGGCGGTCGCGGTAGCGGCGGCGGCAGTGCGTATTCCGACGGGCCAGGCTTCCGGACGGCTCCGGATCGGTTCCGAGGAAAGGGCAGGGTGCTGGATCCGAAGCGCCATGTCGCAAACGGGATGTGCCCGTGTAAGAGAACTCGATGTCGCCGATGCGGCTTCGGGGCTGGCGGATGGGCGATTGCAGATCGCGCGCCGCACTGACGCCATAGAACTGCCCGTTGTCAACCTCGGCGCCCTCGGCAAGCGCGGTCTCTTGCATCGCGACCTGAACGACAAGGGCACCTCCCGCGGCGGTCTGCCCCGCGGCCCCTTCGATATCGAAAAGCTCAAAGCCGGGGATGTTCCGACCTGGCCCGCCTTGTGGAATCATGACGCGGGGCGGGAAACCCGCATGATCGTCGAGCCGGATAAGCAGGGTCTGGTTCGACCGGGCTGCAAGGATCGCGCCGGCGAGGCGTGGGAGAAAACCGCATCCCGCCTGCACTTCAATCTCGATTTTCAGGTCAATTCCCAGCCGTTGGCGGCCTGCATGACGCCAAAGCCTTCAATAGGCGGGACAGCCTGGCCGAATTTTCTGTGCAAGGAGCCGCGCTGGGAGAAGGCTCTGGCGCTCTGGGCGAACACGACGCTTGGCCTCATCGCATTCTGGTGGATCGGCAATCGTCAACAACTGGGGAGGGCCCGGCTCACCATCACCGGGCTGCCCGCCCTCACCGTGCTGGACGTGCGGGCGCTGTCGCCCAAACAACTGACCCGAGCGGATTCCTTCTTCGACGAATTCGCGGAACGGGATCTGCTGCCAGCCAACGAAGCATGGCAGGACGAAGCCCGCCAGGCGCTCGACCGCGCCGTACTAATCGAGGTGCTGGGTTTGCCGGAGGACATAATCGAGCCGCTGGACTTGCTGCGACGGCAATGGTGCGCCGAACCCTCCGTCCATGGCGGAAAGGGCACGCGCCCTGAATAACACCTGTGTCGTCCTGAATTGGGGACGCCCGCTGTCGTCCGAGGGCGGCGGGCGATACGGTCGGTCGGCAGCCGACCGGCCACGTCCGTTGATAAGTCGCATCCACGCAAACACGATACTGCCGGTCGCAGCGACCGGAGAATCGGGTACGCTCTGTATTGAAACCGATGCGGTGGATCCGGGGTCTGAAACCACGGACGAGGAGGGGGTCACCATGCGTCATCGTGAAATGTTCCGGGCGCCGGCGTTCGCGTTGTTCGCCATGTTCGCCGCGGGGGCGGGGCTCGCCTGTGCGACGCCG
>CAZJXU010000420.1:0-6209 GCA_964550095.1 uncultured Spirochaetales bacterium
CAAAAACGAAGAGGGAGAAACCATCGCGCTCACGGTGCTGAGGCGCGGCGAAGAAACCACCCTCGACGTCCGACCCGAAACGCCGAGCGCGGCGGACCGGGAGGAAAGGGAGGCCCGGGAAGGCGACGCCGGGTTTTTCCACCGCATGATTCACCGGGGCATGCGCGGCATGCACCGCAGCCTGCACGGGGGCGACGACCATCATCATCGCCACGGCCGCCGCGGCCACCATGCACACGGACACGGCGGACACGGCTGCAGCGAGTAAAAAGCGGGGCGTCGCAGGCCGGCGGCGGCTGCCGGAAGGCGTCCGGCATGTATTGAACGCATACAGCCCATCGCCAACCCGCCGCGCCTGCCCTAAGCTGACGCGCCATGGCCGGAAACGCTCCCACCTCCGCTGCGAACACCGCCCTTTCCGCCGTTATCGTCGGACTCTCGGAATGGGCGCCGCAGCGGGTGTGGCCGGAGCCCATGTTCAGCCTGGAGGCCTACGCCCGGCTGGCCGCCGAGGTGCTGGAAGACGCGGGCTTCGAAAAAGGAGAAGTGGACGGCCTGGTCGTACAGGACGTGTACGACTCTCCGATGTTCGGGCCCTCCGCCGTCGCCGAGTACCTGGGCATCCGCACCAATTTCGCCGAGACGGTGGACCTGGGCGGCGCGAGCGCCTGCGGCATGATCTGGCGCGCGGCCGCGGCCATCACGCTGGGCGCCTGCGAAACCTGCCTGGTGCTGTGCCCCAGCGTGCCGCCGCCCTCCCGCCGGGGCATTGCCCGGGGCAAAATGTCCTTCCCCATCTACCTGGGCGCCGAGGCCTGGGGCTCGCCGCAAGGGCAGTTCGACGTTCCGCAGGGGCTGGCGGCCGCGACCCCCAGCTTCGCCATGGTGGCGCAGCGCTACATCCACACCTACGGCCTGCGCGAAGAAACGCTGGCCAAGATCGCGGTGGAAGAGCGCTACAACGCGCAGCGCAACCCGCTGGCGATCTTTCGGGACAAGCCCATCACGGTGGATGACGTGATGCAATCGCCGATGATCTGCTCGCCGCTTAAAAAGCTCGAAACGGTGATGCCCTGTTTCGGCGGCGCGGCCCTGCTGCTGACTTCGCGCGAGCACGCCGCCGGCGCAAGGCATAGGCCGGTGCGGGTTGCGGGTTTCGGCGAGCACTGCACGCACAAGAGCATCAGCCAGGCGCCGGACCTGCTGGACAACCCGGTGCGCGTCGCCGCCGAGCGAGCATTTCGCATGGCGGGGCGCCGCCGCGAAGAGATCGACACGGCCGGCATCTACGACTGCTTCACCATCGCGGTACTGCTCACCATCGAAAACGCGGGCTTCTGCGCGCCGGGCAAGGGCGAGGCCTTCGTGAACGAGCGCGACCTGCGCTTCGATGGAGACTGGCCGCTCAACACGCACGGCGGCCAGCTCGGCATGGGCCAGGCGGGCATGGCCGGCGGCATGTCGCACGCCGTCGAAGCGGTGCGGCAGATCATGGGCCGCGCGGGCGAGCGACAACTGGCCCGGGCCGAGTGCGCCTACGTTAACGGAACCGGCGGCATGATGGCCGAGCAGACGGCGCTGATTCTGGAGGGCGCGTGATGGGCATTCAGCACGACAAAGCGGGCCGGCCACTGCCCTGGCCGAACCCCACCACCCAGCCTTTTTTCGACGGCCTGCGCGAAGGGCGGCTGCTCGTCCAGCGCTGTCCGCGCGACGGGTTTTTCTTCTACCCGCGCAGTCGCTGCCCGCACTGCCTTGCGGACGACTGGCAGTGGCAAGAGTGCTCGGGCCTGGGACGCATCCACGCTTTCACCATCGATCACATAGGTCACGTGCCCGCCCTGCAAGGCCAGGCGCCCTACCCCGTCGCCCTGATCGAACTCGACGAAGGGGTGCGCCTGGCCGCGCGCATCACCGGCGCCGATGTCGAAAAGGTTAAAATCGGCATGCGCGCCCGCGCCGCCTACGAAACGCTGGAAGAACTGACCCTGCTGAATTTCGAACCCGTCCCGGAATAACACGGCGGGCGGCGGGACGTTTCAGGACGAGCACGCCCGTCGGTGAAACCGGGTAGCGCGTTGATCGGGCGCGCCTGTGACATTCGGTCGCGGGTCGCGGTTCGGTCTAGGACAAGCGCGTCCGTCGGTGAAACCTCCGACGGTCGTTTCAGGACGAGCGCTGCAGCAGCTCGCGTGCGGCCTGCACGCCGATCTCCCGGCCGCGCGCATCGGCAAACCCGTCCGGCGCTGCGCCGCCTGTCCCGGTCGCGCCAGCCCCATCGCCCTCCGCCCCGGCGCCCTCTTCGGCCGGCGCCAGGTGCACGGTGCGGGTGGGGAAGGCGAACTGCACGCCCAGGCGCGCGGCCAGGCGCACGATGTCCAGAAACAGACGCTCGCGCTCGCGCAGCTCCGCGCTCCAATCCGGAACTTCGAAAAAGACATAAAGCAGAATATCCAGGCTGGAAGGGCCGAACTCGTTGCAGCGCACGTGGAAATAATCCTTGCGCGTGCAGGGATGCGTGCGCACCAGCTCGCAAACACCCTCGGTGAATGCCACCAGCTTCTCCGGCTCGGTGTCGTACTGCAAGCCGATCACGGTGCTCCAGCGCCGGTACGTGCGGCGGCCGTAGTTGTCCACGCTGGTGCGCACCAGGTTGGAGTTCGGCACCGTAATCTGCGAATCGTAGAAGCTGCGAATCTGCGTCGAGCGCAGCCCCACCCGCTCGACCGTGCCTTCCTTGCCGTCCACCACCACCCAGTCTCCGATGCCGAAGGGGCTGTCCAGCGCAACGGCAATGGAGCCGAAGAAGTTTTCCAGGGTGTCCTTGGCCGCAAAGGAAATGCCGACGCCGGCCACGGTGAGCGAGGCGAGCAGCGGCACGATCGGGATGCCGAAAACATCCGCCGTGTAAATTACGCCCATCACCAGTACAAAAATTTTGACCGCGCGCGAAACCAGCACCACCAGCAGGTTGTCGATGGGCGAAGGCGTGCGCTCGGCCTTCAACAGCAGCGTCGCTTCGACCAGGTCGATGGCCCGCCAGGCCGAGAACGTGAGCAGCACCACCAAGAGCACGTTCAGGGCGCTGCTCAGCACGCGCTCCGCCGCGGGCGGCAAGCCCAGGAAGTGAACGGGCAGCATCCAGACCAGCACGGCGGCGGTAAAGCCGACCGGGCGCAGGGCCGCGCGCAACTGTTCGGGCGTGCGGCCGCCGGCGATGCGGTCGGCCCAGCGCCTGGAAACCCCCGCCAGCACGCTGCGGGTCAGCAGGTCCGTCACCAGGCCCAGCAGGATCACCAGGAACAGCGCAATCCACGCCCAGTACTTCACGTTCAGCAGGCGCCGTTCCGTGAGCGCCTCCGGCAGGCGCGCCTCGATCCAGTCGCCGACGGTCAGGATTTCCTTTCCTGCCAGCGGCGCGAAGCGCTCCACCTGGCGGTGCAGCGCCGGAATGCCGGCGACGGTTTCCGCGCTGAAGCGCCAGGCCTCGTCTTCCCCGCGCACCAGCTCGATGCCGCCGGCCGGAACTTCGCCGAGCGACGCCAGCAGTTTGCGGTCCCGCTGCGGGTCGGGGAAGTAGCGATAGCGCAGCATGCCCTGCGCCTGCGTGCGGTCCGGCAGACGCGCGACATCCACTTCCTCGATGCGGTTCAAAGCCGCGTAAAGCAGGCGCACGCGCTCGCGCGCCTGCTGTTCTTCCAGGTTTGCTGCGTCGAGCGTGGCGACGGCGCGCTCCCATGCCTGCGGATCCGACCAGAGCGCGTGCATGGAAACCAGCAGGGTGTGCATGGTGTCGCGCGGGCTGAGCAGAAGTTCCCGGGTGCGCGCCGCCCGTGCTGCGGCCTCGCTCTCCGCGGACCCGGTTTCGGCCCCGGCATTTGCTGCGGCCTCGGCGTCCCCCGTTTGCAGCAGCTCCGCCTGGCCGAAGGCGGGCGGCGCGCAGAGCAGCGCAAACGCCAGGGCGACGAGCGCAAACTGCGCGCATCCCCGGGGGCCGTGTACAACGGGCGCGGCGCGGCGCCGGGAGCGCCGTTGGTCGAAGAGCGCGAGGAGCGCGGCGCGGGGGCGGAGGCGGGAGCGCCGTCGGTCGCCGAGCGCGAGCGTTGTGCATCCCCGGTCGGCGTGCGCGCCCGGGCGCCGCCCGCACATCCACCGGCTGCAGGGTATCGCCCGCACCATGCGCGGAAGCAGAGCAGCGGCAGCGCGCGTCACCAGTCGATCTCCTCCTTCATCTGCAAATCCCTGTGCAGCGTGCGCTCGGCCAGAATGTAGTGCAGGGCGGACCAGGCGCTTGCGATGCACACCGTCCACAGCAGAGCGTAGCGAATCGATTCCACCCCGTAAGCGGCTTCCAGCAGGTCCGACAGCATGCCGACAAACTGCGGGCCGAGCCCGAGACCGATAATGTTGATGATGAAAAGCAGAATGGCGGAGGCTTGGGTGCGCAGGTGGGGCGGAACCAAGGCCTGGGTGAGCGCGAAGGTCGGCGCCAGGAACATGGTGTTCACCCAGATCGGAATCACGCCGAAGATCAAGGCCCAGTAGCGGTCCGGAAACATGTAGTACAGGTAGGCGAAGGGAATGCCGAACAGGGTGGCGAGGCCGGGCAGCCGGGCATACCAGCGAAGATCGCGCGCGGCCAGCCGGTCGCTCATGAAACCGCCCAGCAGCGCGCCGGCGCTGCCCGCGATCAGCGTGATCAGGCCGAGCCAGAAGCCCAGTTCCGAGGCGGAAAAGTCGTGAATGCGCTCGAAAAAGGGCGCCGCAAAACTCGCTGCGCCGTAGCCAGCGAAGCCATGCAGGGCGGCGCCGATGGCGATGTGCCGGAACGAAGCCAGGCGCCCGAGGAACGCAAACACCTCCCGCAGCGGAAGCGTCGGGCGCGTGGCGGCGGACTGCTTCAGCGGGTCGTAGTAGCCGCGCTGCGGTTCTTTCAGCGTGAAGAGCACCACCAGCGCCAGCAACACGCCGGGCAGGCCGACGATCAGCAGCGCCTCGCGCCAGCCCAGCGCATCGCGAATCCAGCCGCCCGCCATCAGCCCGATGGCGCCGCCGATGGGGATGCCCGCGGCATACAGGCCGAGCGCGGTGGCGCGGCGTTCGGGCGGGATGTAATCCGAAATCATCGAGTGGGCGGGCGGGCTGCAACCCGCCTCGCCGACGCCCACGCCGATGCGCGCGGCGGCCAGCATGACGAAGTTCACGGCCAGCGCCTGCATGGCAGTCATCAGGCTCCAGACCGCCAGCGCCAGCGCGATGACATTGCGCCGCACCCGGCGGTCCGCGTAACGCGCGATGGGTATGCCCAGCGTCGCGTAGAAAATGCCGAAGGCCGTGCCGCCGAAGAAACCGAGCTGCGTGTCGGAGAGGTCGAACTCTTCCTTGATGGCTTCGATCAGGATGTTGATGATCTGGCGATCGATGATGTTGAAGACGTACACCAGCAGCAACAGGAACAGCGCGTAGCGGGTGTAGGCGACTCCGAATTCCGGAGGCCGGGCGGAGGGGGGAGCGCTTGCGGGGCTTTGGGCGGTCATGGTCGAAACAGCTTCAACCAGATCGGCGGCCGGGTCAAGCGAAGCCGCCTGTGCCATCCTGTATGAAGTATGGACGGCGATAGACGAGACATGCGGGGCAGGCGAAACACGCGGCGCGGCGGCGCTTCCCGCCGGGCGCGGGCGGAAAGGGCGGCGCTGTGGCTCGCCCTGGCAGCGGCGGCCCTGACGACTGCAACCGCCGCACTGGGCCTGGCGATCGCCGCGCTCCCCTATGCTGCGGCTGATGCGACGGGCCTGGCGGCGGATGCAAAGGACGCGGCGGGCGCGCATTCGCCCGGTACCACGGGTGGCGCAAAGAGCGCCGCGGCGGATGAAGTCCGCGCTGCGCCGAACGGAACTCGCGCTGCGACGGGGGCCGCAACGGGCGCCGCGGTCGATGCAGCGGCAAGCGCCTCAGCCGCGCCCGGCCGTCCCGCCCGGAACCCCTGGCTGGCGGATTCGGTGTATCCCTTCGGACACGGCGACCCCGCCCAGCGCGATGCCCTGCCCATCGCAGGCCCGCTCGGCAAAAGCCGCCGGCTCGCCGCCGAAGAGATCGACTACGCCCCGCTGGGCCCGGCCCACTTCGGTGCGTACATCTCGGGCCCCTACCCGGACGCGGACGGTCGCCGGGCTATCTGGAGCAACGGCATCGACCGCATCGTGAAGCTC
>CAZJXU010000421.1:0-4108 GCA_964550095.1 uncultured Spirochaetales bacterium
GGCGCCTCGTAAAGCCGGACGGAACCGCCAAGCCCCGGAAAAACCCGCTGGAGCGAAGGGTTTGACAAGGGCGCCCGGCTTCGCTTTACTTTCGTTTATGCGTAAACGATCGGGCGCATTCAGAGCGGGCGGCGCACTCCGCTATGGTGTGCCTTTGCTGCGCACGCGGTCGATAGGGACGGCCTCCGTAGCAAAGCGACAGAGATCGGCCACGTCCGTTGACAAGGCGCGCTCTCGGAGACGACTTATGACAACAGGCCGGCGCGACACCCGCTGTATTCGGGGGACTTGACGGTGGCAACGAAGCGTATCACGGAACCGGCTTTCAACGTCGAATTGGGCAACGTTCTGCGGACCCGGCATCCGCGCTGGCATGATCGCATCGACGTCGAAAGCACAGGGGTTTTCAGCGAAGGCCCCACCCTTCGGCCCGATATTGTGGTGCGTCATCCGCACGGCATGCCGGTTGTCATCGAGAGCGAATTCGCCCCGGCGCGCACGGCCCAGCAGGACGCCAGGGGCCGCCTCGGCATGACCTTCTCCGAGGGCGGGAATCGCGTTGAACAGGTGATCGCGGTGTGCGTCCCGGGCGAACTCAAAACCGCCGGGCAGCATGAACTCGGGGAGAGAATTGAGGAAAAGCCACTGGCTTTCTGCGTCTTCTCGGGAACAAGGGAGGCGCCGGTTCGATGGCCGGCCACGGGCTGGATGGAAGGAAGCATCGACGAGCTGGCGGACTGCATCGAACAGGCCGCCCTGTCCGAAGACAGCATCGCCCGCGGCATGAGGACGCTTGAACTCGGAATAGGCCAGGCTGCCAGCGTACTTCGGGAATCCGGCAAGAGCGCGCCGGATACGCTTGCGAGGATAGCAGACACGCTTCACCAGAAAGACGGAGAACAAACCTCGCGGATGGCGATGGCCATTCTCGCCAATGCCTTCACCTTTCACGCGGCCATCGCCGGCTCTGAAAATATACCGGTGATTGATGATCTTCGCGGTGCGACGGGCAGGGTGTCAAAAGGCCCCACCCTGGAGGCATGGCGGCACATCCTCGAGATCAACTACTGGCCGATCTTCAAAATCGCCTCGGATATCCTGGTTCCCATCCGCGTGAAAGAGGCCAGTCACATCCTGAATCGCCTGGTCGAAGTCGCGAACACTCTGGCCGAACTGGGCGCCACCAGCCAGCACGATTTGAGCGGCCGCATGTTCCAGCGGCTGATCGTCGATCGGAAGTTTCTGGCGACATTCTACACGCTGCCGAGTTCATCGACGCTGCTGGCCGAACTCGCGGTTAGCCGCCTCGATGCCGACTGGTCCGACGCAGAGGCCGTCGCTTCCTTGCGCATTGCGGATTTCGCCTGCGGGACAGGCGCGCTTCTGAACGCGGCCTACGGGGCCGTGATGCGTCGCCATCGCCGCACGGGTGGCGACGACAGGGCATTGCACCCCCGGATGATAGAGCACGCGATCGTGGGCTCGGACATCATGCCTGCGGCCACGCATCTCACGGCCTCGGTGCTGTCCAGCGCCCACCCGGACGTGCAGTTCCAGAACACTTCCATACTCACGCTGCCCTACGGGGACGACGGTGTAAGCCCCAGTGTCCGCCTCGGCGCACTCGACCTGATCGAAAGCGAGACAACCGATGCGCTTTTCAACCTCGGGCAGGAACGGGTGAAGGGCGGCGCGAAGGGCCGCTCCGAAAGCGTGCACCTGCCGCACCGGGGCTTTGACCTCGTCATCATGAACCCGCCCTTCACGAGGCCGACCAACCACAAAATAACCGATGCACTGGTTCCTTCCTTCGCCGGCTTTGCCACGAACGAAGACGAGCAGAAAGCGATGTCGGGTCGCCTCAGGAAAATCAGCAAGCCGGGAATGGCCGGCCACGGCAACGCCGGGCTGGCCTCCAACTTCATCGACATCGCCCATGCCAAGGTCAAGCCCGGCGGGGTGCTGGCACTGGTGCTCCCGGCGTCTTTTCTTCGGGGCGAGGCATGGAGCGATGCCCGCGCGCTCTTCGCCGAACACTACCGGGACGTCGTTGCCATCAGCATCGCTGCCGCTCGTTCAAACGACCAGGCATTTTCCGCAGACACCGGGATGGCGGAGGTACTCATCGTGGCGACGCGGAAGGATGGGACAGATCAATCCCCCACCGCCCTGTTCATCAACCTCGAACATCGGCCCCGGACCCTGCTGGAGGCGGTGCAGGCGGCCTCGGTGGCAGCGCGCATCCCGGCGGAGCAGGCTTCCGGCCTGCTCCGCATTGGTTCCGAGGAAAACGTGGGCTGCTGGATCCGGGGCGACCTGCTGCAAACGGGCTGCGCCGGGGTAAGAGCGCTCGGCGTTGCCGAGGCGGCCTCGGTTTTTGCGCACGGACGATTGCCGCTTGCACACCGCACGGGCGCCCTCGAGCTTCCCCTTGTCGAACTCGGCGCACTTGGCAAGCGCGGCCTCCTGCATCGCGACATAAACGGCAAGGGCGCCGGGAGCGACGGGCTGCCCCGCGGCCCCTTCGATATCGAAAAGATCAAAGCCGGGGATGTTCCGGACTATCCCACGCTGTGGGGTCATGACGCGGGCCGGGAGACGCGGCTGATCGCCCTGCCGGACCGGCAGGGTGTCGTTCGACCGGGCTGCAAGGACCGCGCTGCCGAGGCGTGGGAGAAAACCGCATCCCGCCTGCACTTCAACCTTGATTTTACGATCAGTTCCCAGCCGCTGGCGGCCTGCCTGACGCCAAAGCCTTCGCTTGGCGGCAGAGCCTGGCCGAACTTTCGGTGCGATGAGCGGCGCTGGGAGAAGACCCTGGCGCTCTGGGCGAACACGACACTCGGCCTGATTGCATTCTGGTGGATCGGCAATCGTCAGCAATCCGGTCGGGCCATACTCACCATCACCAGGCTGCCCGCCCTCACCGTGCTCGACGCGCGGAAGCTGCAGCCGAAGAAGCTCGAACTTGCAGATTCGCTCTTCGACGAATTCGCGGAGCGGGAGTTGCTGCCGGCCAACGAAGCGTGGCATGACGAAACCCGCCAGGCGCTGGACCGCGCCGTGCTGATCGACGTGCTGGGGTTGCCGGAGGACATACTCGAAGCGCTGGACTTGCTGCGACGGCAATGGTGCGCCGAACCCTCTGTCCATGGCGGGAAGGGCACACGCCCCGAGTAGCGCTGCGTCGTCCGTGGCGGTCCGTGGCAAGCAGGCAGTTGCACACGGCTGAAGCAGCCCGGCTGCCGCGTCACGCACCTGGCAACACCCGATTTCGCGGTGCGGGATGATATACGGCTAACAATCGTCCACAATGCGTATCATGCGCGTGGGCTTTGCGACGCCGGGCAGCGCATCGATCTTCTGCAGGGCCGAGCGCAGCGCGGCCTCGCGCTGCGGGTGGGTGAGCACGCGCACCGGCGCCACGTCCGCGTCTCCGGAGGCGAGCGCCCTTTCCGCGCCTTCCGAGTCCGGGCCGCCGCTCTTTTGCACCAGGGAATCGATGCCGATGCCGTGCTCGCCGAGCACCGAGGTAACGCGGGCCAGCACGCCCGCGCGGTCTTCCAGGGAGAACATCAGGTAGTAGCGGCCGCACAGCTCGCCCAGCGGCAGCAGCGGCAGCGCCTTCAAATTTTCGGGCAGGTACGAAAAGGGAGGCGGGTGCGCCGCAGCCGCCGTGCGGTAGCCCTCGGCCTCTGCGCCTTTGCCCTCGCCCGCCCTGGCGCGCAGCTCGCGCGCTATCTCCATCAGGTCCGCCACCACGGCGCCCGCGGTGGGCAGCGCTCCTGCCCCCGCGCCGTAGAAGAGGGTCTCGCCGACCGCATCGCCGTGCACCACCACCGCGTTCATCACGCCGTGCACGTGCGCGAGCATGCCGTCCGCCGGAATCAGGGCGGGATGAACGCGCACATCGATGCACTCGCCCTCTGGCCCGTTGCAGGGGCGCGCTAGGCCCAGCAACTTCAGGCACAGGCCGAACTCGCGCGCCGCAGCAAGGTCCGCGGGTTCCAGCTCCATGATGCCCTCGGTGGGGATCTGCCGGTAATCCAGCGTGACGCCGAAGGCCAGCGCCGTCAACAGGGCCAGCTTGTGCGCCACGTCGTGACCT
>CAZJXU010000422.1:0-2809 GCA_964550095.1 uncultured Spirochaetales bacterium
GGGGGTCGTCTTCGACAATGTCGGAAAATGTCTTGCGACGCGGAGACGGCGCCGGCACGCGCCACCACACCCAGCTCTTCTTGTCCTGACTCGATAATTTCTCGAAGGCGCGAAGCAATGCATCATTGCTCCAGAAGCCGGGATGCTCGCCACAGCCAAGCGTTTCCGGTATCGGAATGTCGTTGCGAACGGCAACGACAAAAAGCCGCGGCCTGGATTGCGGCACGAAGTAGGCGGCATCCATCACCATCGCCCCGAAGCGATAGCCCCCCTTTCGAAGCGCGGTGCATATCACGGCGAAGTCCTTTCCACCGTGAGAGGTAAGCGTCCCGCAGACATTTTCCAGGGCAATCAGCCTGGGCGCCCGCCCCTCTTTCGCGAGCGACTTCATCAGCTTCCAGAACGGCCAGAAGGAGCCCGACCGCCGGCCTGAAAGCCCGGCGCCCGGGCCTGCAAGCGACAGGTCCTGGCAGGGGAAAGATGCCCACGCCAGGTCCGCGACGACATCCGGCAGGTCGCTTGCGTCGATGCGCCCCACATCGTCAATAACCAGCACGCTGTCGTTCCAGTTTTGACGATAGGTCTCGCCTTTCCTGTCATCAAAGTCGTTGGCGAAAAGGCACGACCAGCCTTTGCCGAGGCCCATGCGCGCCATGCCTCCGCCAGCGAAAAACTCGTAGAATGTCCTCATCCCCTTCATGCCCCCTCCCCCGGTGGTTCGTTCCATCACCTTGCCTTCGCCCTTTTTTCGCCTTTTAATTTGGTGGTGTCAAGCCTTTTTACACCTTTTCGCACGGTTTGGTGGTCGGCCCGGTGGACACAACTTCCCCCGGGGGAAACCGGGCCTCGCAAGTAGAAGCCAGTCGGCCCTTGGCGCCGGGCGGCTTTCCCCCGCGATTTCGGCCAATGGCGCGTTAATCGGGGGCCTCCAGCGCCTGGCCGGTGCGCCGCGCTTCCGCTTCGGCGCGGCGCAGGTAGCGGGGCGCGAGTTCGCGGGCGTGGCGAGCCCGGCCCGCAGCGGCGCATTCGGCTGCGATGCCCAGCAGCGACGCGGCACGCGCCACGCCGCTCGGGGGCGGCAGCGGCGCGCCGAGGTCGGGTCGCAGCGCGCACAATTCCCGTGCCGCGTGCTTCCCGCCCTCCCCCACCACCAGTTGTACCTCTTGCGGCAGCGCCTCGGCGAGCGCCTCGGGGCGATACACCGATTCGGCGAGCAACTCGGCCTTTGCCGCGCCCGGCCCGGCAAAGGCGCCCGCGTAGAGCTCGCCGCGCCCGGCGCCCAGCAGAACAGCCAGTGGGCCGGTGGCTTCGGCGCCTGCAGCCAGGCCGGCCAGGGTGGAAACAGCAGCCACCGGGGGATGACCGGAAAAGGCCAGGCCCTTCACGCAGGCCAGCGCCGTGCGCAGGCCGGTGAAAGAACCCGGGCCGATCGACAGCGCGATCAGTTCAATGTCGTCGAGGCTGCAGCCGCGGCTTTCCAGCAGGCGCTGCAGGGCGGGCAGCAACTGTTCCGAGTGAGTCGCTTTGCCGTCGCCGGTACACTCGTGGATGTGCGCACCCTGTTGCAGGGCCAGGCTGAGCACGCGGGTTGCACTCTCTATCGCCAGCACGCAGGACGGCTGTGCGGTGGAAGCGGCGCGCGCACCCGAAGCGGTGGTCGCGTTGTGTGTACCTGAAGTGGAAAGCGCGTTGTGCGCACCCGAAGCGGCGGATGCTGCGTGCGCGTCTGAAGCAACAGGCGCATCGTGCGTACCCGAAGCGGCGGTCGCGTTGTGTGTACCTGAAGTGGAAAGCGCGCTGTGCGCATTCGAAGCGGCGGATGCTGCGTGCGCACCCGAAGCGGCGATTGCTGCGGCGCCTGAAACCCGGGCGGCGGCTTTCGATGCATCAGCGGCGCCCGGCCCGGCCGCAGGCGCTGCGCCGCCGTGTACGCTTGCGCCGACGTGCGCGCCCTGCCCGCTCAGCCGCCCAGCAACCACGCCACGAAGTCCGACCAGTTGCGCGAAAAGTCATTCCACAGCGCGAGGCCCATCAAGCCCACGATCAGCAGCAAGCCCACCTGCTGGATTGCAGCGCGGGTGCGCAGCGCCAGCGGCCTCCGCTTGACTCCTTCCAGCAAAAAGATCATGGCCTGGCCGCCGTCCAGCACCGGTATCGGCAGCAGGTTCAGAATGCCCAGATTGATGCTGATCAGTACCAGCAAGTGCAAGAAGCGATCCCAGCTTTCGTTCAGCGCCACCTGCGACATGCGCGCGATTTCAATCGGGCCGCTCACCTGGTCCGCGGAGATCCGCCCGGTGACAATGCGCCGCACGCCTTCCAGGAACACCAGGGTGGTGTCGATGGTCATGTTCACTGCGCGCGGGAAGGACGCCAGCGGATTGCGCACCCGCTCCCGGGCGACCGCGCCGGGGAACACGCTATTGGACGGGCGAATGCCGATCAGGACGCGCTCGATGCTGACGCCTCCCACGTCGACGGTCCTTTTCTCGCCCGCCACATGCAGCGTGCCGGCCCGGCCCTCCCGCGCGTAGCGGATTTCCAGCGTGCGACCGCCCGAGGCCAGCACGCTTTCCTGGAAGGTGAAGAAGCTGCCGACCGGCTCGCCGTCCACCGCCAGCACCAGGTCGCCGACGCGCAGGCCCGCGCGCTCCGCCGGCGAATCCGGAAACACCTCGCGAATGAGTACCAGCGCGGGCATCACGCCGAGCAGGGCCGTGTCGCCGAGCGCGGGCGCTTCGATGTGGAGCGTGCGCGCGCCGGCTTGCTGCGCCGCGTGCAGAGGACTCGAAGGCGCCGCCGCGTCGCC
>CAZJXU010000423.1:0-3035 GCA_964550095.1 uncultured Spirochaetales bacterium
CCCGGAACTGCTGGAGATGCTGGTGTGCCCGGAGACCCGGCAGCGCCTGCGCCCGGCCACGGCGCAGGAACTGGAGGGGCTGAACGCGCGCATTCGCAGCGGCGCATTGCGCAACCGGGGCGGACGGGCTCCCGAGCGGGAGTTCGACGGCGCGCTGGTGCGGGAAGACGGCAAGGCGGCCTACCCGGTGGATGACGGCATCCCGGTCATGCTGGTGGAAGAATCCGTGGCGCTGTGACCTACGCGCCGCCGGGCGCCTTCTTCTTGCGCACGATCGGCTTGGGACGCGGCGGCTCCGCCGTCTCCTCGCGCTCTGCGACGCTGCGCTTGGCGGCGGCATTCTTCACCGGGGCCTTCTTGCGCGTGGTCTTCTTGCGCGCGCCGCCTGCTGACGCCGCCTTGCGACGCGCGCCCCCGCGCGCCCCGCCCCTGGCGGCGCCCTTGCGCGGCGGGAACTCGAAGCCGTGCCGGCCGGTTTCCTTGCGGAAGAGCGTGGCGGAGAAGGGCCGACCGCGGCGCGAGGTGAAGTCTTCGAGCAGCTCCGTCTTGCCGTGCTCGAGGTAGTGGAGGGCTTCGTCTCTCGTGATTTCCCGCTTGCACACGGTGCGCGGCAGAATCAAACCCGGCGGTTCGGGCTTGGCGGGCTTCTTCGGCGCCTTCTCGCCCTCTTCCTTGGCGCGCTTGCGGGCCTCCTGGTACTCGGCGAGGGTCTGCTCGTAGGCCTGCTGGGTCGTGCAGCTAAAGTGCGTGGGCGTCTCGATCACCTTGCAGTCCGAACCCTGGTGCATCGGGCAGGCGCCGAGCGGGTCCGGGTCGATGTCGTATTCGGGGAGCTTGAAGCCTTCGTCCTGGCTCCAGCCTTCGCTCTGTACCGAGAGCCGCCATTCGTCGGTGTCGATTTCGATGGCGCCCTTGTAGGTGCGCCCGTCTCTCGAGGTGAAGCCGTCGAGCACGCCGGTCTTGCCTTCCTGCAAGAGCGTGCGCACCACGGAGCGGTTCAGGTAGCGGCCCGAGGTGTCCTTCCAGAAGCGCATCGGGCAGTCGTCTTCCGCCCCCTCCCCCGCCTTGTCGTCTTTCGACGCTTCCTCCAGGGGTTTGCAACGGTAGAACCAGGTCATTTCAATGACGGGGCGTTCGCACCTGGGGCAGGGGCCGAGCGGCTCTACGTCTTTGTACAGGTCGTCGTAGTCGAAGCTCTTCGTGAGCTCGACAATCTCGCCGGCGTACTCCTTGATCTCCTGCATGAAGTCATCGGCGCTGCGCTTGTTGTGCTGCACGTCGTAGAGGTGCTGCTCGATCTCACCGGTGAGCTCGGCGGAAGCCAGGCGCTTGATCTCGATGCGTTTCAGGGTGTCGATCAGGCGAATGCCCTTCACCGTCGGACGCAGCGAACTCCCCGCGCGCAGCACGTAGCCCTTCGAGATCAGGTTTTCGATGATGTCCGCGCGGGTGGCCGGCGTGCCGATGCCCTTTTCTTTCAGCGCGGCCGCGATCTCTTCGTCCTCGACCAGCTTGCCCGCGTTTTCCATCATGCCCAGCAGGCGCGCCTCGGAAATGCGGGAGGGGGGCTTGGTCTCGAGCTGCTCGGATTCCACCTGCTCCGTATCCACCGGTACGTCTTCTGTACGGCTCTCCGTCGGGGTTTTGCCGGACGCCGGCGCATCCACCGTCGGCGCATCCGTCGCTGCTGCGCCCTGCCCCGGGTCCAGCGGCGGCAGCGGCGCATCGCCTTCCCGCTCTGCGGCGGGCAGCACCGCGCGCCAGCCCGGGATCATCAGCGCGCGGACGCTGGTGCGGAAGTGCTGGCCTTCCACCTCGGTCCTGCGGTCCACCGCTTCGTAAACGGCGGGCGGGTAGAAGTTGCCCAGGAAGCGCCGCATCACCAGGTCGAAGAGCTTGAGGTCGTCGCCGGAAACGGAGGGCTTCGGCAACGCGCCGGTGGGAATCACCGCGAAGTGATCGGAGACGCCGGCGTTGTTGTAGGTGCGCTTTTCATTCTGCATGCCGGCGCTGAGCAGGTGCGCTGCCGCGTTCTTGTAGTCTTCCAGGTCGCCGCGGGAAGCGCCCGCAAAGTTGTTCAGCACTTCGCGCACCTTGCCCCGGTAGTCCTCGGGCAGGCACCTGGAATCGGTCCTCGGGTAGGTGAGCAGCTTGTGGCGTTCGTAGCAGCGCTGCGCCGCGCCCAGCGTGCGGCGCGCGCTCCAGCCGTAACGGCTGCCCGCAGTGCGCTGCAAAGAGGTGAGATCAAAGAGCGGAGGCGCGACCTGGCGCGAGGGCTTGCGCGTCTCCGACGCAAGGCCGCTCTTGCCCTGCACGGCCTCCACCACGGCGCGCGCCTGCGCCTCGTCGAAAATGCGGTCGTCCCGGGCCTGGTCGTCGTTTTCGCGCTTGCGGAAGGCGGGGTCGTACCAGACCCCCTCGTAGCGATGCGCGCCGTGGCGAAACAGTCCGGTCACTTTCCAGTAGGGCTTCGGTACGTGCGCCAGCACCTCGAATTCGCGCTCGACCAAAAGCGCCAGGGTGGGCGTCTGCACCCTTCCTGCACTCCAGGCCGTTTTTTCCTTGCGGCTTTGCAGGCGCCGGGTGATGGCGCGCGTCGCGTTCATGCCGATCAGCCAGTCCGAGCGCGCACGGCAGCGGGCGGCTGCAGCCAGGCCCTGGAACTCGGCGCCGGGCTGGAGGCCGGCAAAGCCCTCGCGAATGGCGCCCTGGGTCATCGACTGCAGCCACAGGCGCTCGATGGGCTTGTCGATTTCCAGGAACTCCACCACCTCGTCAAAAATCAGCTCGCCTTCGCGCCCCGCGTCGCAGGCGTTCACCAGGCGATCGACGTCTTTGCGCCCGGACAGGCGCTTGATCAGGTTGATGCGCTCGCTTTGCCCCTTCTTCTTTTT
Organism: uncultured Spirochaetales bacterium; assembly: GCA_964550095.1. Classification (GTDB taxonomy): domain Bacteria; phylum Myxococcota_A; class UBA9160; order UBA9160; family UBA6930; genus JAHRAN01. The sequence goes on from CAZJXU010000423.1 coordinate 2,895, forward strand.
GAGCTTGAAGGTGTCGGGCAGGATCGGCAGCACATCCAGGCTCCAGCGCTTGTACTTCTCGTCCACCTCCTCGGGGCTGAGCAGCTCGAAGAGGTGGCCGACCGCGAAGGTCACCAGGTAGTCGTCGTTTTCCCAGTAGCC
>CAZJXU010000424.1:0-4408 GCA_964550095.1 uncultured Spirochaetales bacterium
GTTGGCTGACCAGTGATTCGTGCAGGCTCTCGCGCACCTCGAGATTCGGATAATCCAGGATGTAGCGCGTCCCGTTTTCGCCCTCTTCCTCGCGGGCGATGGTCAAATAGCCCGCCTGAAACATCAGGGCCGGAACCTTGACATCGTCGATTTCGAGGGAGAGCAGATCTTCGCTGCTCGCCGGCATCCCCGAGAGCCCCAGCGTGTTGATGGGGCCGCGCTTCTTCAGCTCTTCGAGCAGGAAGGTCGGCGATCCGGTCTCGTACCACCCCGATCCGCGCTCGTGACGGTCAAACAACCCTATGATGTCGTAGGGGTTGTACACGTTTTCATCGCCACGCCAATTGTAGCCATTATACCATTTCCCGATCTTCTCGCGGCCGATCTTCGCGCGGTAGAGCTCCTTCAGCTCCGGCGCAAACACGGTGTCGATGTCGCTGTCCGTGAAGCCGCAGATCGAGGAAAACTCCGGATCCAGCGTGATGTCGTTCAGGTTGCTAAATCCCGAGAACAAACTCGTATAGGAAAACCTGGTTCCCCCGGTCAGGAAGCTGAAATGGATGTCCTCTTCGCAGCGCTTGATGGTTGCGTAAAACTCACTCTGGCAATCGCGGTTGGCCCGTGCGACATCCTCCTTCTCAAGCGCGTCGGTGATCGGCTTGTCGTATTCGTCCACCAGGATGACGACGCGCTGCCCCTTTTTCCTGGCAAGCTCCTTGACCAGGTAGGGGAGTCGTTCCGACATGCTCTTGTGTTTCGCTTTCACGCCGTTGTCGTCTTCGAGGTTTCTCAACTGATCCCGGATGTCCATTTGAAGCCCACCAGGCTGATAGATGTCGCCGCCCCCGAGGCTGAAGAACAGCACCGGGTACGTCACCGTCCAGTCCCATTTGTCGTAGATGTAGAGCCCTTTGAACAGCTCCTTATTGCCTTCGAACAGCTCCCGCAGGGTGTAGGCGAACAAGGTCTTCCCGAAGCGCCGCGGGCGGGAGAGGAAGTTGTGCTTTTCCCCGTCGATCAGCCGCTTGGCAAAAGCGGTCTTGTCCACGTAGTACCTCCCCTCTTCGCGGAGATGGCTGAAGATCTGGGTGCCGTACGGCAGTCTTTTCCTGGCCATGATGTGTGTCCTTTTGCGGCGCGCGCCTTGCCAGCGGCAGAGGGCCGGTCGAAATGCCGGCGCCCGGGCTGGCGCCGGACAAGCGATGCCCTACAGACAAGTTACCAGAATTCCGCCCGCCTGTCCGTGATTTATCAACGGGCGGGGCAGGCCGTCGTGGCGGACACGCCCGGCTGTCGCTAGCATCAGAATTCGACCGCCTGCCTGGGGGAGATTCGGCGGCATGGCGGCTGTCCGCCTGCGCCGATACAGCAAGGCCGCCCGCGAGCCGATACGGTCGGCCCGGCGGGTCCCCGTTCGCCGATACCCAAACCCCAGCTCGTGGATACCTGACCCTCACCCGCTCATACACCGCCTGCCGCCCCCCGGCCCCCCCCGCTTCGCACAGACACAGAAGGAGACACACCCATGGAGCCCATCGCCCTCGCACTTGCAGCCTCGCTGCTGTCCGTCCTGGTCGCCACGTGGCTGTACAGCCGCGTGATCGCCGCGCCCACCTCCACCCCGCGCGCCGGCGAAATCGCCATGGCCATTCAAGCCGGGGCCCAGGCCTTCCTTGCGCGCCAGTACACCACCGTGGCGTATGTGGGTGCGCCCATCCTGCTGGTGATCTACTTCGCCTTCGACGACGCCTGGTACAGCATCGGCTTCCTGGTCGGGGCCCTGGCCAGCGCGGCTGCCGGCATCATCGGCATGAACGTCTCGGTGCGCGCCAACCTGCGCGTCGCCCAGGCCGCGCACGAAGGCTACGGCCCCGCCTTTCAGCTCGCGTTTCGGGGCGGGGCCGTCACCGGCCTGCTGGTTGCAGGGCTCGGCCTGCTTTCCGTGGCGGGGCTGGTGTGGGCCGCGCCGCACGGCGAAGGCGCCAGGCAGGCCAGCCACGCGCTCATCGGCCTCGCATTCGGCGGCTCGCTGATCTCGGTGTTTGCGCGTCTGGGCGGCGGCATCTTCACCAAGGGCGCCGATGTCGGCGCCGACCTGGTGGGCAAGGTGGAAGCCGCAATCCCCGAAGACGACCCGCGCAACCCTGCAGTCATCGCCGACAATGTGGGCGACAACGTGGGCGACTGCGCGGGCATGGCCGCCGACCTCTTCGAGACCTTCGGCGTCACCGCAGCGGCCGCCATGCTGCTGGGCGCCATTCTCTACCCCGAAGGCAACGACATGTTCCTGTATCCGCTGCTGGTCGGCGCGGCAGGCGTAATCGGCTCAGTGGTCGCCATCTTCCTGGTGCGCATTGGCGAACCGCCCGAAGGCAAAAGCCCCGCCGTGATGCGGGCCATGTACCTCGGGCTCGGCGTGGCTTCGCTGATCATGCTGGCCCTGGTCTGGCTGGCCGGCTACGCCGTGCAAATCCCCGCAGCGCTCGGCGCCCAGGCGATGCTCGCGGGCCTGGCGCCGCAGAGCGCGCTCTTTTTCTGCGCGCTGGCGGGCGCCGTGGTAACAGGCGTGATGCTGGCCGTTACCGACTTCTACACGGGCGACGGTTCACGGGAAGTGAGGCGCATCGCCGAAGCCAGCGAAGGCGGCCACGCCACCAACATCATTGCAGGGCTGGCAGTGGGCATGCAGTCCACCGTGGTTCCCGTGGTCGTCATCGTCGCCGCAATATGGTTCTGCTTCGCCATGGCCGGCCTGTACGGCATCGGCATCGCGGCCATGTCCATGCTCTCATTGGCCGGCATCGTGGTGTCCATCGACGCCTACGGCCCCATCACGGACAACGCCGGCGGCATCGCGGAAATGGCGGAGCTGCCGGAAGGCGTGCGCGCGGTAACCGACCCGCTGGATGCATTCGGCAACACCACCAAGGCCGTCACCAAGGGCTACGCGATTGCATCGGCCGGGCTCGCTGCGGTTGCGCTCTTCACCACTTTCATCGAAGACCTGCGCATAGAGGGCATCCAGGTCGCCTTCTCCCTGGAAAACACCAACGTCATCGCGGGGCTCTTCATCGGCGCGGTAACGCCCTACATCTTCGCCTCGCTTGCAATGCGCGCAGTCGGCAGCGCGGGCGGGCAGGTGGTGGAAGAAGTGCGGCGCCAGTTCCGCGAGATACCGGGCATCATGGAAGGGCAGGGCAAGCCGGACTACCGCGCCTGCGTGGACATCGTAACCGCCGCGGCCCTCAAGCTGATGATCGCGCCCGCGCTGATCCCCGTCTTCATTCCCATTATCGTGGGTCTGGTCTTCCAGGCCGAGGGGCTGGGCGGCTTGCTGATAGGCTCCATCATCTCCGGCGTGTGCGTCGCCATCTCCATGACCACGGGCGGCGCCGCCTGGGACAACGCCAAGAAGCTGGTGGAAAGCGGCGCATTCGGCGGCAAGGGCTCGGAGGCGCACAAGGCCTCGGTGACGGGCGACACCGTCGGAGACCCGTATAAAGACACCGCGGGGCCGGCCATCAACCCGATGCTGAAGCTGGTGAACATCGTCGCCTTGCTGATGATTCCCTTCCTTGGCTGAGGGAGGCGCACCGCCCGCAGCGGCGCCCGGCGGGCCCGAAGCCAGGCCGCCCGGCGCGCCCGGCGCGCCCAGCCCGGCGCCCGCTGCGGCACCCGGCTCACGGCCCCCCGTCGCAGGGGCCGGGGCCGGGCCCGCGGACGACCGCCATCCGAACGACCGCCTGCGTCGCACGCTCGGCCTGCAGGATGCGGTGTTTTTGCTGGTTGCAGGCGTGGTGGGCTCGGGCATTTTCCTGGCCCCGCCTGAAATCGCCAGGCTGCTGCCGCATCCCGGCCTGATCCTGGCCGCCTGGCTGGTGGGCGGCCTGCTCTCCTTGGCCGGCGCGCTCGCCAACGCGGAGCTTGCAGGCATGTTCCCGCACGCCGGCGGCGACTACGTTTATTTGCGCGAGGCCTTTCACCCGGCCGCGGGCTTCGTGGTCGGCTGGCTCTCCTTCTTCGCCATCTTCGCCGGCACCGTCGCCACCCTGGCCGTGGGGTTCTCCGAGAGCATGGGCGAGCTCATGAACTGGCAAAGGCCCACTGTGCTGCTGGTTGCAGTGCTTTTGATAGCAGGCTGTTCGCTGATCAACTGGGCGGGTGTGCGCTGGGGCGCACTCGCCAACAACTTCACCGGCTGGGTCAAGGTCATCGCACTGGCTGCATTCGTGCTGGTGGCGCCCTTCACCGGCGAATGCGATGCCGACGGCCTCACCCCGCTTTTGGAGGGCGCCTTTTCCAGCGCGCCCCTGTCTGCCTTTTTGCTGGCGCTCTCGCCGGTTCTGTTCAGCTACCTCGGCTGGAACGGCTGCGTGTACGTGGCCAGCGAAATCCGCAACCCGGCGCG
>CAZJXU010000425.1:0-6820 GCA_964550095.1 uncultured Spirochaetales bacterium
CAGCGCACGCGCGCGGCGCTCGGCAGCGGGCGCGCCCTGCAGCTCCATCACGAACTCCACGTTTTCGCGGGCGGTGAGTACCGGGATCAGGTTGTAGGCCTGGAACACGAAGCCGAACCTGTCCAGGCGCAGCGCCGCGAGCTGCGAGCGCGAGAGCGCGGCGAGATCGCGCCCTTCAAAGGAGACGCGCCCGCGGCTCGGGTGATCCAGCCCGCCGAAGAGGTTGAGCAGGGTGGTCTTGCCCGAGCCGCTGGGGCCGGCGAGCACCGTGAACTCGGCCTCGGCCACGCGCAGCGACACCCCGTTCAGCGCAGCGGTGCGCGTGCCGCGCGTCTCGTAGATTTTGTGAACGTCAGTGGCTTCCAGCATTGCGTGCTTCCTCCCGGGTGCGCGGGGCTTCGGCTGCGTGGCCGCCCGCCCGGCGCCCGGCCTTGACCTCGATGTGTTGTTGCGCCTCTTCATGTTTTCGGGCGGCGGCCCGGGGAAGGCGCCCTCTTCTAGGTGTGGCGCAGGGCTTCGGCGGGGTTCAGCCGCACCGCGTGCAAGGCAGGCCAGACCCCGGCGCCCAGCGCCGTGATGACGGCCACCACCACGGGAATCACCAGGTCGTGGTTCGGCAAGACCGGCACGATGCGGGTGGGGATGCCGAAGGCCATCAGCCCCTGCGAAAAGTTGGAGAGGTCGATGCCGTCTGACAGGGCATACACGCCCGCAAGACCGCTCGCCATGCCGCCCGCCACGCCGAGCAGCGTCAGCAGCAGCGACTCCGCGAGCAGCGCCGCGACCAGCCGGCCCGGCTTCATGCCGAGCGCCATCATCACGCCGAACTCGCGAATCCGCTCGTACACCGCCATCAACAGCACGTTGGCGATGCCGAAGGCCATGGCGATGAAGACGGCGGCGTACACGAACCAGGACATCTGCTGATACACGTCGACCATGTAACGCAGGAAGGGGCGCAGCTCGTGCCAGGTTTCCACTTCGAAAGGCGCGGCGACCGGGGCAGTGGCGACGGAGAGCGCAGGCGGGGCGGCGATCTGCGCGACATCAGCCTGGGCAACGCTCGGGGCCGGGGCCGCATCGCCGCCCGGCCCGACCGGCGCAGCGCCCTCCGGTTTCGCCGGAACGTCGTCAGCGCCGGTACCGGCGGCGCCGCCGTCGTCACCAGGCAGGCTCTGCATCACCGCGCGGTGCAGCGCATCCGCCTGGTCGTGTTCTTCGGCCAGCAGCACCAGTTCCGAAATCTCGCCCCGGATGCCGAGCATGCGCTGACCGTCGTCCAGTTTCAGCAGCACCACCCGCTCGTCGAAGTCCAGCGATGCGGTGCGGTACAGGCCGCCCACGCGAAAGGCCTCGCCGATGAACTCGCCCTGCGCGTCTTCCGCCACCACCACCAGCTTGTCGCCGATATCCAATTTCAGGCGCTCGGCCAGCCGCATTCCGATCAGCGCGCGGCGCGCCTCGGCGCCGAACCAGCGGCCTGCCACCAGCGCCTGATCCATGTCGGTGACGCGCGGCTCCAGCAGCGGGTCCACCGCCAGCAGCGAAACCCCCGCGTTGCCGTGCGCGCCGCCGGCCAGCGCTTCGCCGCGCACGCGGGGCGCCAGTGCGCGCAGCTCCGGCGGCGCCGCCGTGCGAAGCGCGTCCATCACCGCCTCCGGCATGCGCACGCCGATGCCGGGCCGGCGCGACCAGCCTGCAGCGTGAACCTGCACGTGGCCGAGTTCGGTGCGGATTGCCGCATCGACCATCTGCACCGAGCTGCCGTAGCTAAGGGCCATGGCCACCAGCACGCCCGAAAGGCCGATGCTGATGGCGGCCAGCACCACCAGGGTGCGGCGCGGATTGCGCCACAGGTTGCGACCGGCCATGCGCCAGGTGGAAAAGCGCAGGAACACCGCGAGGAAGGACTCCATGTCAGATGCTGCGCAGCGCGTCCACCGGGCGCGCACGGCTCGCTTTCACGGCCGGGTACAGGGACGCGAGTGCGGCCACGCCGAAGATCAGCAGGCCGGCGCCGGGCAGGGTGCGGCGCCGCAGTTCGAAGTCGAGCACGGGTTCGATGCCGACCATCTCCATCATCATTTCCATGTCTTCGCCGCTGAGCGGGATCGGATTTTCCGCCAGCCAGTACACGGCGGGCAACACCAGCAGCAGTCCGATGCCGAGGCCGAGCCCCGCCAGAATCAGCGACTCCGCGTAGATGGTGCGGAAAATGGCGCCGGGCGGGAGCCCCAGGGCCAGCAGCACGCCGAGTTCCCGCTGCCGCTCCAGCACAGACATCAGGATGGTGTTGAGAATGCCGAAGCCCACCACGACCACCAGGATCAGCAGCATGATGTACATGCTCGCATCGTCGAGCCAGATGAACTGTTCGAGCTCGGGCATGATGCGGTTCCAGGGGTTGAGTTCGATGGTTTCGTGGGCGGTGGCGACCGCGGCGCCGGCGGGAATGGCGGCGAGCACCACGCCTGAGCCTGTGCCCGCGGTAGCGGCGAGCACCGTCTCTGTGCCCGCCGCGGCTGCGTATATGCCTGCGCCCGTGCCCGCGGCCGCTGTCGCGTTTATGCCTGCGCCTGTGCCTGCGGCCGCGACCGGGCGGGGCGCCGCGGCCAGGCGCCCGGCCAATGCGCTTTCCAGGTAGCGCTGCAGGCCGTGCACTGCAGGCGCGTTGTCTGCAAGCAGCGCGAACTCGCTGATGCGCTCGCCCAGCAGGAAAAAGCGCTGCGCGTCGGAAAGGCGCACCAGGGCCATGCTGCGCTCGAGCGTCGGATCGGGCAGCCTCACCAGGCCGCTGACTTCGAACAGCTCGTAGGCGTTTTCCAGCGTGTAGGTGTTGGAGTAGAGCAGCACCTGGTCGCCGGGCGAAACATCCAGCGCCTGCGCCAGCGTCCGGCCCAGCACCACGGGACGCGCGACGTGGTCCGGCAAGAAGGCGCCCTGCGAGAGGCGCTCCGGTAGCGAGGAGACCGAGGCTTCATGCCGGGGGTCCACGCCCAGCAGCATCGCGCCGCGCGTGGAATCCCCGGCGCTGAGCAGGGCCGCACCGAACACGCGCCTTGCCACACCCTGCACGCCCGGCGCGCCGCGCAGCGTGGCTTCGAGTTCCGCATCCGGCTGCAGCGAGTATTCGAGTGTGCGGTTGTCCAGGTAGCCCGCGCGGGCCACCTGCAAGTGACCCGAGGCCATGCGCACCCCGTCTTCGATCATCCTGCTGTGCACGCCGTCGGCCATGGCCACCAGGAACACCACCAGGAACACGGCGAAGGCCACCGCGGCCAGTGTCAGGCCCGTGCGGCGCGGGTTGCGCCACACACCTCGCCAGGCCAGGCGCCAGGTCATCAGCGGGGCGCCCGTTGCAGGTTGCGCTTGGTGAAGACGGAGTCGGCGAAGCTCTCGTCGAAGCGCACCTTGTGGATTTCGATCATGGTCTCGTAGCCCGCCTTGTCGAGCGGGGTCAGCCGCCAGTGGTGCGGATACGGTCGCCCCGCATCCTCGTCGAACTTCGAAAAGGTGATAACGCGCAGGCGCTCGCCCTTTTCGTCGTAGAACTCCTGGCGCAGCGGCGTGTAGCGCTCCGTGTCAATCCAGCTCACGATGCGTCCCCACACCACCGGCGCATCTTCATTCGGAATGTACTCGATGACGTAGGCGCGGGCGCTCTCCGGGTGCTCCGGCGCCGGGTCCACGCCCAGCCAGCGGTGCGTGTAATCGTCGAGCTGGCTGGACTCGCGCACCAGGTCGTCGTTGGTGAAGTCGCTGCCCATCCAGGACTGCAGCATCATCGAGGGCGGAATGCGGATGGTGCGCTCCACGCGCGGGATGTAGTTCCACAGGTTGGGATGCAGTTTGAGAAAGGACATGCCCCTGTCTTTGGGCGGGGCCAGGATGCGGATGAAGGTGCGCTTGCCGGGGCGATCATCGTAGGCGCGAAATGTGACGCGGCGCGGCGCCGGCAGCCTCGGCGAAACGATGTGCATGGTGGCTTCCATGTAACTGGTGTTGCCGCGAAACAGGTCTTCGACCCGCTCTGCCACCTCGCGCGCGCCGGGCTGCGCAGGCGGCGCTTCCAGCCCGTCTGCGGCGACCGCAGCGACGGGCGCGGCGAAGACGATCAGCGCGAGCACGAGCGCCGGCATGGCGAGCATGATCGCGAGTGCAAAGTGCGCCGGGTGCGCGGCCGGGCGCAGTGTGCGGGGGGCAACCGGGGGCCGCCCGGGCCGGGCGGGGTTTTCGGAATACTCGCGATGCGCCGCACGTTTCGCAGGGCGCCGGGAATCGTGCCGGGCGCGCGACATGCACGTCGTTTCCCGGCATCCCGCAGTGCAGCACGCCCGCGCCCTGCAGTTCAATTGGTTCAATTGGTTCAATTGCCGCCTCCCGCGTTCACGCGTGCAAGGTAGCGCATCACGTACTTGCCGATCACGTCCGCCTCCAGGTTCACCCGGTCCCCGGGGGAAAGCGCGCCGAGCCGCGTCACTTTGATCGTGTGCGGAATCAGCGCTGCTTCGAAGCCGTCCGGGTGCAGCGCCGCCACCGTCAGCGACACCCCCTCCACCGCAACCGAGCCCTTCTCCACCAGCAGCGCCGCGAAGCCATAAGTCGTGCGGACGCACAGCCGCACTTCGCCGGCATCCTTTGAGCCGGCGAGCCCGTGCACGCTGCCCGCTTCGTCCACGTGGCCCTGCACGATGTGCCCGTCGAAGCGCGCATCGGCGCGCATGGCGCGTTCCAGGTGGACCGCATCGCCCGGCGCGAGTTCGCCCAGCGAGGTGCGCGCCAGGGTCTCGGGCACCGCGTCGAAAACGAGCGCCTTTGCTTCGAGCGCAGCGACGGTCAGGCAGGCGCCGTTGACCGAAACGCTGTCTCCTGCACGCAGCGCGAAATCGTCCGCCGCAGGCTCGATAACCAGGCGCACGCGGCCTCGCGCTTCTTCCACGGAGACCACCCGGCCCAGCGTTTCGACGATACCGGTGAACATCGCGTTAGGCCCCGAAGCGATGCTCGATCTCGCGCAGCATGCGATCGCGCACCTGTTCGTAATCCGCGGGCAGCTCGATGCGCGGGTTCGGGTTCTTCGATGCAATGCCCGGCAGGCGCATCTCGTGGTAATCCACCTTGGCATCGACAAACTTGAGGCCGTGCGCCGTGGAAATCACCACCACGCGGTCGCCCGGGCGTATCGTGCCTGCGCGCACGTGCTTGCGCAGCGCGGCCAGCGCCACGCCCGTGTGCGGACAGTTGAACAGCCCCGTGCGGTCTGCAAGCGCCATCTCTTCCGCCAGCTCCGCTTCTGTTGCCTGCTCCACGATGCCGTCGTAGCGCTGGATGGCGTCCACCGCCTTCACGTAAGAGACGGGGTTGCCGATTTGAATGGCGGAAGCCAGCGTGGGGCGCGCCGCGATCGGCTCGAACACCTTGAACTCGCGCTGGTAGGCCAGGTAGAAGGGGTTCGCCTCGGCGGCCTGGGCGCACAGGATGCGCGGGCGCCGCCGGAGCAGGCCCAGCTCCAGCATCAGGTCGAAGCCCTTGGCCAGCGCGGACACGTTGCCGAGGTTGCCGCCGGGGATCACCACCCAGTCCGGCGCCTCCCAGTCGAACTGCTGCACCACTTCGATGCCCACCGTCTTCTGGCCTTCGATGCGCAGGCTGTTCATCGAGTTCGCAAGATAAATGCCGTCGCGCATGGCAACCTGCTGCACGATTTCCATGCAGCCGTCGAAGTCTGTGTCCAGCGCAAAGACAATGGCGCCGTTGGCGATCGGCTGGATGAGCTGGGCGGTGGAGATTTTGCCGCGCGGCAGGAAGACCACCGCCGGTATCTCCGCCGCCGCCGCGTAGGCCGCGAGCGCAGCCGATGTGTCACCGGTGGAAGCGCAGGCCACGGCGGGCACCGCCTTGCCGCGCGCGCGCAGTTCCTTCACCATCGAAATCAGCACGGTCATGCCGAGGTCTTTGAACGAGCCGGTGTGCGTGTTGCCGCAGAGCTTGATCCAGAGATCTTCCAGGCCCAGCTCGCGACCGTAGCGCTCGGCCCAGAACAGGTTGGTGTTGCCCTCGTACATGGAGACCACGTTGTCCGTGGAAAGCCCGGGCAGCACCCATTCCTTCTTGCCCCAGACGCCGCTGCCGTAGGGCCACTCTGTTCGGTGCGCGCGCTCGGCAAAGAGCGCCTTCCAGTCATCCGCCGGGGTCTTCTTGAGTTCATCGATATCGTGGCGGACCTGCAGCAGCCCGCCCTCGCTGTCCGTATAGACCACCTCGTCGAGCCCGTAGCGCTCCCCGGGGTTCGCCAGGCTCTCGAACCAGGCTCGGTAATTTCCCTTGGTGTTCATGGTGGACAAGATACCAGAAAAAGGGCCCGCGCCCGGTCGGCGGACGGGAGGAGGGCGAAAACCGCCCTGGGCGGGCAGAATCGGCGGGAATCGCGCCTCTTGCATTCGGGCGAGAGGTTGCCCTACCATGCCGGCAAGGAGACAACGGCGGGCGGGCGAGAGCCCCTCATCGAGACCGCAAAACATTAAACGCAATTGAAACGGCGCGGAAATTGTCTCGCCCGCGCCTCAGGTTTTTATTCATGTCAAACAATCAACACATAGCCGAGATTCCCCGCGGGGAGGGGGGGGGGAATTCTCGGGCGCACAACCCGATACTCAACAATCCTTACGATGCTCCTGCTCATCACTGGAAGCTGAACGACGAAACTTTTCGAGCCGATGATGTTCGGCTGACCGGTCGCAGACCCAGCGGTCCGATCGTTCCGGTACCGAAGCCGACGAAGCGCGGAAACAAAAACGCCGCGCCGTCGGTGGAAGCCGTG
>CAZJXU010000426.1:0-4281 GCA_964550095.1 uncultured Spirochaetales bacterium
GGCAACGCGCTGCCGAAGTCGCCCGAGTGGACGTTCTCCTTCGGCATGGAGTACAACATCGAGCTGCTGAGCGGCGCCACGCTCACGCCGCGCATCGACTTCTCCTGGCGCGACGACTACAACCTGGGCCAGTACGACAACCCCCTCGACAAGCAGGATGCCTACACGCAAACCGATCTGCGCCTGCGTTACACGCAAGCGGCGGGCAGTTGGTACGTCGAGGCCTTCGTTGAAAACCTCGAGGACGAGGACGAAGTCCGCACCCAGCTCGAATCGCGCACGGGGCACCGGCAGTTCTGGATCGCCGAGCCGCGCTTTTACGGCATGCGCATCGGCTGGAACCTCGGTCGCTGAGCCGAGGCGGGCGGGCAGCTCGATGCCCGCCCCCAAGGCGGCGCTAAGCTCCCGGCATCGTGTTTGCGGAAAGACGCCGCCTGTTTCTGGAAGCCATGGGGCCGGACGCCCTGGCGCTGATCCCCGGCGCGCGCCTGTTCACCCGCTCCCGGGACACAGAGTATCCCTTTCGCCAGGACAGCGACTTCCACTACCTGACGGGCTTTGACCACCCGAATGCGCTGGCGGTGTTCTGCACCGGCAAGGCGGCGCCCGCCTACACCCTGTTCGTGGAAAAGCGCGACCCGGAGCAGGAAACCTGGAACGGCCCGCGTCCCGGCGTGGAAGGCGCGGTGGCCGACTACGGCGCCGAGCGCGCCTTTGCCGTGGATGATTTCCGCGAGCAGTTCGGCGAGCTGCTGAAGGGCGCGCGGCGCATCTTTCACACGCCCGGACGCGACGCCGAACTAGACGCCCTGGTGTTTGCCGCCATGGACGCGCTGCTGCTTGCGTCGCGCAGCCTCGAGCCCGCTGCGGAAGCGATCCACGACCCGAGGCGCATCCTGCACGAGATGCGCCTGCTGAAAACGCCCTCGGAGCTTGAGATCATGCGCCGCGCCGCGGCGATTACGCACGAAGCGCACCGCGAGGCCGCGCGCCTCGCTTTCGGCGGCCGCATGGAATACGAAGTGGAAGCGGCGCTGGCGCACGGCTTTCGCAGCCGGGGCGCGGCAGGACCGGCCTACGGCAGCATCGTGGCCGGCGGCGCGGGCGCAACCATTTTGCACTACGTCGCCAACGACCAGCCGCTTCGGGACGGCGAGCTGCTGCTGGTGGACGCGGGCTGTGAACTCGAGGGCTACGCCTCCGACGTAACGCGCACCTACCCCGTCGGTGGAAGCTTCACGCCCGCCGCGCGCGCGCTGTATGACGTCGTGCTGGAAGCGCAGCGCGAGGCCGTGGCCGCCTGCCGCCCGGGCTCTACCCTTCCGGAGGTGCACCGGGCTGCGCTGAACGTTCTGGTTAGGGGCATGCTCGATCTGCGCCTGCTCGAAGGCGCGCCGGACGAGATTATCGAAAAGGAGCGCTACCGTCGCTACTACATGCACGGAACCAGTCACTGGATTGGGCTCGACGTGCACGATGTCGGCTCTTACGGAGAGAAGGATGCCCCAAGGCCGCTCGAGCCGGGTATGGTGTTTTCCGTGGAGCCGGGCCTGTATGTCCGCGCCGATGACGAGCAGGCGCCCGAAGCGCTGCGCGGCATGGGCGTGCGCATCGAGGACGACATCGTCATAACAGAGGCGGGCTGCGAAAACCTGAACCAGGCTTTGCCGAAGGCGCCGCAGGAAGTGGAAGCCCTGGTGCGCGCAGGCAAAGGCCCCGGCGACACGGTCGGCGCCGACGCCGCCGAAGGAGCGCCGGCCGCCGCCGCTCCTGCGTAATGCTTACACGCTGCGCGCGCGGTGCGGGCGCACGCTGCGGCGCATTCACCCGCGACCAGCGCCCGAAACAGGTGCCCCATCGACGGAAAGAAGAAAGACAAAGGAGCTGCACGTGACGGACATTGAATCCCTGCTCAAGGAAAAGCGCGTCTTCAAGGCGAAGGCCGAATTTGCGCGCAGCGCCAACTGGAACAAAAAGACCGTGCGCGAGCTGCGCCGCCTCGGGCAGAACCCGCAGCGCTTCTGGGCGAAGATGGCGCGCGAACACGTGCACTGGTTTTCGCCCTGGAAGAAGGTGCTGGACTGGAAGCCGCCCAGCGCGCGCTGGTTTGTCGGCGCGCGCACCAACGTGGCGTATAACTGCCTGGACCGGCACCTCACGGGCGCCTTCGCCTGGCGCCGCAACAAGGCCGCCATCGTGTGGGAGGGCGAGCCCGGCGATACGCGCACCCTGACCTACGCCGCCCTGCACCGCGAGGTGTGCAAGTTCGGAAGCGTGATGAAGGGGCTGGGCGTGAAGAAGGGCGACCGGGTGGCGCTGTACATGCCGATGGTTCCCGAGCTGGCGATCGCCATGCTGGCCTGCGCGCGCATCGGCGCGATCCATTCCATAGTATTCGGCGGCTTCAGCGCCGAATCGCTGCAGGGCCGCATCAACGACGCCGAAGCCAAACTGGTGGTGACTGCGGACGGCGGCTACCGCAAGGGCGCCCCATTTCCGCTCAAGCCCGCGGTGGACGAGGCATGCAAGGGCGCGCCTTGCGTGGAGCACGTGGTGACGGTGCAGCGCACCGGAGAACGCACGGCCATGCAGCCCGGCCGCGACCACTGGTGGCATGAGCTGATGGCCGATGCATCGCCGAACTGCCCGGCCGCCAAACTCGACGCCGAGCATCCCCTGTTCATCCTCTACACCAGCGGCACAACAGGCAAGCCCAAGGGCATCATGCACACGACCGGCGGCTACCTCACCCACGTGGCGACCACGGCCAAGGCGATTTTCGACTTGAAGGACGAAGACCTGTACTGGTGCACGGCGGACATCGGCTGGATCACCGGCCACAGCTACGTGATCTACGGCATTCTGGCGAACGGCGCGACCACGCTGATGTACGAAGGCGCGCCCACGCACCCCGGCCCGGATCGTTTCTGGAGCATCATCGAGCGCCACGGCGTGAGCGTGTTCTACACGGCGCCGACCGCCATCCGCACCTTCATCCGACTCGGTGACGAACACCCGAAGCGCCACGATCTTTCGTCGCTGCGCCTGCTGGGCACGGTGGGCGAGCCGATCAACCCCGAGGCGTGGACCTGGTATCACCGCGTGATTGGAGGCGGGCGCTGTCCGATCGTCGATACCTGGTGGCAGACCGAAACGGGCGGCATCATGATCACGCCCCTGCCCGGCGCGGTGGACGCCAAGCCGGGCAGCGCCACCTTGCCCTTTCCCGGCATTCACGCCGCGGTGCTGGACGAAGCAGGCCGCGAAGTTCCGGCCGGGAGCGGGGGGCTGCTTGCAGTCACCAAGCCCTGGCCGGGCATGCTGCGCGGCATCTGGGGCGACCGCAAGCGCTTTGTCGAAACCTACTGGTCGAAGTGGAAGAACACCTACTTCCCGGGCGACGGCGCGCACCTGGACAAGGACGGCTACTTCTGGATCATGGGCCGCATCGATGACGTGATGAACATTTCCGGGCATCGCATCGGCACCATGGAGGTGGAAAGCGCGCTGGTGTCTCACAGGGACGTGGCCGAAGCCGCGGTGGTCGGCCGCCCCGACGAGATTACCGGCACGGCCATCACGGCCTTCGTGACGCCGCGCGCTGGCGTTTCTGCGGGCGATGATTTGAAGGACGCGCTGCGCGCCCATGTCAGCCGGGAAATCGGCGCCATAGCGAGGCCCGCCGAAATCCGCTTCACCGACGCCTTGCCGAAGACGCGCTCGGGCAAGATCATGCGGCGGCTGCTGCGCGACATCGCCGCGGGCAAGAAGGCGGTGGGCGACACCACCACCCTGGAAGACTACAGCGTGCTGGCGGCATTGCAGGACGACGAAGGCTGAGTGTTTGCGCGGCGCGCACCTCGTGGGCTGCGTGTTGTAGCGAAACCGGCTTTATCCCGGGGCCGCGGCGCGTTCTGCAAGTGCGCCTGACTTTGCCTGCGTGCAGCGGGGCTGCATTGCGCCGTCGCAAGTGCGCCTGGCTTTGATCGCGGACCGCGTATCGCTCTGTGCTGCGACGCCGAGCCTTTGCCTCTTCAGCCGCCGACCCGGCGCTCGCCCTTCCAGTAGCTCTCGCGCAGCTTGAACTTCTGGAGTTTGCCGGTGACCGTGCGCGGCAGCTCGCTCACGAACTCCACCGAAGTCGGGCACTTGAAGTGCGCCAGGCGCTCCCTGCAAAACGCCAGCAGCCCGGCTTCGTCCGGGCTCTCCCCCTCGCGCAGCACGATCAGCGCCTTCGGCGTCTCGCCCCACTTTTCGTGCGGCACGCCGATCACGGCGCAC
>CAZJXU010000427.1:0-2445 GCA_964550095.1 uncultured Spirochaetales bacterium
GGATCAAGGATGCACAGGGCTTGTTCAAGGACATCAGGTCAGACACGACGGTGCCCCTGAGGACCGACATAAAACAGAAGGAGCTGAAGGCCAAGGAGAAAAGGGATCGGAAGCACGAGTTGTACACTCTGCAGAAAGGAATGTGTGTGTTGTGTAACAACCAATTTGAAAAGGACAATCTCGTCATGGATCACATCATTCCCCGAGCGCACGGTGGAAGGGACTTTGCGGAGAACTTTCAGTTGTTGTGTTCGAGTTGCAACAGCGTCAAGGCAACCAGGACGCAGGAAGATGCAAGGGCGATAATAGAGGCTCGCAAGCGCCGTAGTGTTGACTGGTTGGATTTTCCCTCTCTGTAGGAGATGCTCATCACCACTACGGCCTCGGGGAAATGCGCGCCCGGCCCCACAGGGTTCCGAAGTGGATGCGCCCTCGCTGGTCGAGCAGGGTTCCCGAAAAGAGCGGGTTGAAGCGCTGCCCGCCGATGACCCAGTGAAAGTCCGAAGCGCCCGTGTTCCAGTCGAGCGCTTCCAGCGTCCATAGCCCATCGCGCGCGCCGATCAGGTACACCCGGTCGTTCGCCTCGGCGACCACGGGCACGGAACTCGGCGAGCTGACTGCACGGTTGATCCACGCTTCCCTGAGCGTGCGGGCGACGGGGTTCCACGCAAACTTCTGAACGCCGGTGGGCTGGTGATCGACGAGGTTGCCCAGGTAACCGGTGAACAGGCGCTCGGCCTGCTTCGGAACCCACCACGGGATGTTGCGGGGGGTGTTGTTGACCACCAGGGCGCCGTAACCCGAAACCACCACCGATTGCTCCGACTGGATGATTTCCTGCCCCGCCTCCCCCATCGAGACGGGCAGCATGCCAGCGATGCGCGGGCTAGGCGCGCCCGGCGGGGCCTGCCAATCCCTGGGGATGGCGTCCCGCCAGAACAGCACCAGGTTCATGATGGCCTCTCCGTCGGTGATCACCACGAAGCGGTCTTCGTCGCCGAAGCCCATCAGGCTCGGCGTGGCGCCCGAGCCGTGTCCCCAGCCGTTCAGGTAGGGCGCGCTCCAGGCGCCGTCTTCGGGGCGTACGCTGAGCGCCGCGCCGGTCCACACCACCTTGTGCACGTGCTGCTGCGAGACCAGGTAAATGCCGCCCGCTTCGTCGATGGCGAAGCCGTTGCGGATCCAGCCGTAGCCCACCGGCGCCGTGGCCTTTTGCTCGGCCCCTTCGCTGTGCGGCAGGCGCACGCTCACGGCGCCCGTGAAATCCCGCGCGAGCGAGACCACAAAGCCGTGCTCGGTGGCCACCACCAGGCGACCGTCGTAGCTCATGTTCATGCCGACGATCAGCCCGCTGATTTCCGCCGGCAGGCGGGTGCTGCGCAGCTTGACGATAGCGGAGTCCGGGTCGCCGGGCACGGCGTCGCCGTAAGCGTTGATGCGGCCTTCCTTGTTCGCGATGTAGTACACGCCGTCCCGGTCGAGCAGGGTGTAAACGCCCGACAGGTCGCGCAGTTTGCGGGCTTCGAAGAAGGCCTGCACGACTGCGCCGAACAGCGAGCGGCCCTTCGCCCACTTCGCCAGTGACTCTTCCGCTTCCGCTTCGTCGTAGCGCCGCACGCCCGGAAAGTGATACACGGCGAGTGGTTCCCAGCTTTCGTGGTCGAGTTTCACGATGCGGTCGATGCCGTTGCTCCAGATAGCCCGGCGACCGTCCGCGTCCGGGTAGGGGCCCGAGATGTACGCACCGAAGTGGGCCGGGCCCAGCGGGGCGTAGTCGATCTCTTCGGCGGCGAGACGGCGGCTTTTGCCGAGCGGGCCGGCGATGGGCAGGGCATCGCGCTGGGCGGGGTCGCCGTGTCCGAAGGGATACACCGAATCCGCCAGCCAGGGGTTCCGGGCGGGACGGCCGGGCGCGGCTGAGGCGCTTGCCGCTGCATTGACCGCGGCGCCCGTTGCAGCCCCCGTTGCAGCGCGGGTTCCGTTCGGCGCAGCGCGGACTTCATCCGCCGCCGCGCTCTTTGCGCCACCCGTGGTACCGGGCGAATGCGCGCCCGCCGCGTCCTTTGCATCCGCCGCCAGGCCCGTCGCATCCGCCGCCGCGCCGGGGCGCGCCGCCGTCGTCACTGCCGCCGCGTCCTTTGCGCCGCCCGCGGTACCGGGCGAATGCGCGACCGCCATTTCGCCCGCATCAGCCGCAGCATAGGGGAGCGCCGCGATCATCAGGCCCAGTGCGGCGGTTGCAGTCGTTAGGGCCGCCACGGCCAGGGCCAGATTCAGGGCGAGCCACAGCGCCGCCCTTTCCGCCCCCGCCCGGCGGGAAGCGCCGCCGCGCCGCGTGTTTCGCCTGCCCCGCATGTCTCGTCTATCGCCGTCCATACTTCATACAGGATGGCACAGGCGGCTTCGCTTGACCCGGCCGCCGATCTGGTTGAAGCTGTTTCGACC
>CAZJXU010000428.1:0-2519 GCA_964550095.1 uncultured Spirochaetales bacterium
AGTCTGGGCCGTGTCTCAGTCCCAGTGTGGCTGATCATCCTCTCAGACCAGCTATCCATCGCGGCCTTGGTGAGCCGTTACCTCACCAACAAGCTAATGGAACGCGGGCTCATCCAGGGGCGATAGCTTTCAAGAAGAGGCCACCTTTTTCCGCATCGACCGAAGTCATCGTGGTCTTATCCGGCATTAGCACCAGTTTCCCGATGTTATTCCAGACCCTTGGGCAGATTGCCCACGCGTTACTCACCCGTGCGCCGCTTTACTCGCTGCCCGAAGGCAACTTTCTCGCACGACTTGCATGTCTTAAGCACGCCGCCAGCGTTCGTTCTGAGCCAGGATCAAACTCTCCAGTTTGAAACTCGGCTCCAGGCAGCGCCCGAAGGCGCCGCCCGGTTGTCCGTCTGCGGCGCGCTCCCGGCGCCGGCCCTTTCAGGCCGGGCGCCAAAAACGCACCGCCGCCTCCGGGCCCGAAGGCGCCGAAGGCAATTGCTGGGAACCCTTTGCCGTCTGACCGGGCTCCAGCAGAGCCCGGTTCAAACCGCACGCTATTCGGTTTTCAAAGACCATGCGAAGCCTTCTGGGCCTGTAACGGGCCCATCCGGCGCCACAGAGATCACGCCCCGCAGGCGGGCGACAGCAAGGCTCCGGCGACGTCGTGCGCCGGTTTTGCGAGGGGCTGCCCTTCACCGAAGTCCGCTGGAAGCGGAAGCAAAGGGCCGCTTGCAAAACCGGCGGTGAGCGGAACACCTGATGCGTCCCGCCCCGCCGTCCAGAGCGGAGCACAAATGTAGGGCCTGCGCCCGGCGCCGTCAAGCCCTGTTTTCACCGGGCGGGCAGGCCCCCGGCCCGCCCGGGCCCGGAGGCGGAAAACGGCGCGAAACCCCCGAGAACGGCCCTCTCCGGGGCCAGGCGCTCGCCACGGCCCGGCTCAGGATGACAAAGCCGCCCGGCCCCCGCTACTTCAATTGCACCCGGGCGTAGCGCCGCTTGCCCGCCCTCAGCAGGTACACGCCGGGGCGCATGACGGCCCGCCACTCCCGCTGCGGCTCGCCATCCACCTGCACGGCGCCCTGCTCGACCAGGCGCCGGGCTTCGGCGTTGGAAGCCAGCCCGAACACCCGGCGCAGCAACTCCAGCAGCCCCAGCTCGGCGGCGCCGTCCGCCAGCTCGACCACGCTTTCGGGAATCTCCTCGGGCAGCTCGCCCCGCTGCACCACGCGCGCAAAGTTCTGCTCGGCATGCTGCGCGGCCTCCGCACCGTGGAAGCGCTCCACCAGGCGCCGCGCGAACTCCCGCTTCAGGGCCAGCGGCTCTCCGCCGCCAGCGCCGCCGGCCGGCCCCCCCTTCAGCCGCTCCACCAGGTCGTCGAAGCGCCCGAAGGAAAGCTGCGGCAGCCACTCGCCCATCAGCGCATCGGAGATGCTCATGGTGCGCCCGTAGATATCTTCCGGACTGTCGCTGATGCCGATGATGTTGCCGAGGCTCTTCGACATCTTCTCGCGGCCGTCCGTGCCGACCAGCAGGGGATGGGTCATCACAGCCTGGGGGGGCTGGCCGTAGTCGCGTTGCAGCTCGCGTCCCACCAGCAGGTTGAATAGCTGGTCGGTGCCGCCCAGTTCCACGTCGGCCTCAAGCGCCACCGAATCGTAAGCCTGCACCAGGGGGTAGAGAAACTCGTGCACGGAGATTGCCGCGCCTTCCCGGTAGCGCCTGGCGAAGTCGTCCCGCTCGAGCATGCGCGCCACCGTGTAATGGGAACAGAGCGCAACGAAGTCCGCGGGCTTCATGGCGTCCATCCACTCCCCGTTGTAGCGCAGCTCGGCCCGCTCCATGTCGAGCAGGCGGGAGGCCTGCTCGACGTAGGTGCGCGCGTTTTCCCGTATTTCCTCCGGGGCGAGGGCCGGGCGCGTCTTGCTGCGACCGGTCGGGTCGCCGATGCGCGCCGTGAAGTCTCCTACCAGAAAAATAGGAGTGTGCCCGAGTTCCTGGAACACGCGCAGCTTTTCCAGGTTGATGGTGTGGCCTAAATGCAGGTCCGGCGCCGAGGGGTCGAGGCCGAGCTTCACGCGCAGCGGCCGGCCTGCCTCGAGCGCTTCTGCCAGGCGCGCTTCCAGTTCCTTCGCCCCCACGAAGTCCGCGGCGCCCGCCCGCATGCGCTCGAGCTGGCGCGCCGCTTCGCGCTCTGCCTCGGCCCGCTTCACGGCCGCGTACCCGGCAGGCAGCCGCTCTCGGTGACCACCGCTTCCAGCGTGACATCGTGCGCCTCCACCGGCGCCCGCTCCACGCGTTGAAAATCAAAGGCAACGCCCAGGGCCGAGGCGCCCCCGAAGCCGGCAAGCGCCCGGTCGTAGGCGCCGCCGCCGCGGCCCAGCCGATGCCCCATGGCGTCGAAGGCGAGCAGCGGAGTCACCACCAGGGCGCCTTCGCCGAGCGGCACTGCAGCCTTGCCGAAGGCCGGCGTCGGCACGCCTGTGCGGTCGTCCTTCACCAGTTCCTCGGGCAGCGCAGGCACAAAGTCG
>CAZJXU010000429.1:0-2493 GCA_964550095.1 uncultured Spirochaetales bacterium
CGTTCGACCAGCCGCGGGCTGTGCAGGTTGGAGCCGTAGGCGAAGTACAGCGGCAACGAAGCCTCAGCCGCCGGCCCGCAGCAACTGCACGCTGAACAGCTTTTCCTTGTCGGTCCACACGCGCTCGACCGTGAAGCCCGCGTGCGCCGCGAGCTTTTCGAAGCTCTCAAAGGTGTACTTGTGCGCGTGCTCGGTGCAGATGGTCTCGCCTTCTTTGAAATGGATGGACTCGCCGCCCACGCGCACCGACTGCTCGACCTCGCTGACCAGGTGCATTTCAATGCGGTCGCAGCTTTCCACCCACACGGCGCGGTGCTGGAAGCGCTCCACATCGAAGTTCGCTCCGAGTTCGCAGTTGATGCGGATCAGCAGGTTCAGGTTGAAGGCCGCGGTGACGCCGGCGCTGTCGTCGTAGGCGCGCACCAGGGTTTCCCTGTCCTTGACCAGGTCCACGCCGATCAGCAACACGCCGCCCGGGCCGCAGCGCTCTGCCGCGCCCGAAAGCAGCGCTGCGGCTTGCGTCTTGTCCAGGTTGCCGATGGTGGAGCCGGGGAAGTACACGGCATTCCCGGTGGGCCGGCGCGTCGCATCCGGCAGCGCAAAGCGCCTGGTGAAGTCGGCGCAGACCGGGAGCATTTCGATCTGCGGGTACTCGGCGGCCAGCTCGGCAACGGAGCGGCGCAGGTGCTCTCCTGAAATATCCACCGGCACGTAGGCGGCAGGCGCTTTCAGCACGTCGAGCAGCAGGCGGGTTTTCAGGCTGCTGCCGCTGCCGTATTCCACCAGCATCAGGTTTTCGCCGAGCGCGTCCGCCATTTCAACGGCCGCGTCTTCCATGATTTCGAACTCGGCGCGTGCGGGGTAGTACTCGGGCAGCTCGCAGATGCGATCATAGAGGGCCGAGCCCTTCTCGTCGTACAGGTACTTGCAGGGGAGTTCCTTGCTGCCGGCGCGCAGGCCCTGCAGGACATCCCGCAAAAAGTGTTCGTTCTTCGGTGCGTGGTCAACCACGGATATGGAGGTATCGCTCATGAGATTGAAATTCCGAATTAATTAGGGAGAGAGGGGAGTGGGCCGGGCGGATGATGCTGCGCCGGGCGCGGCGGATGCGTTCGTGGCGGCGCGAGGGGCCCCGTTTGGGGCGGCTTCAGAAGTGCAGGAGTTCGGGCGTCCGGGTGGAAAGATCGAGGACGCCGATGCTGTTGTGGCCGGCCATGATGCCCGCACATTCCCCGGGGTTGAAGACCAGGCAGCCCCCGCGCCGCTCGATGACGGTGCGGTGGTTGTGACCATGCAGCACCACGTCGTGTTGCGCAAGCCAGTGCTCCTGGATGTCCAAGGGGTCGTGCACCACTTTGAGGGAGCGCCCGCCGAGCTCCAGGTGGAGGGGCGGGTCGCTAAGCGCAATGCCGTGCTCGTCCGCCGCCGCCGAAAGCGCCTCGCGCTCGAGGTCGTTGTTGCCGTACACCCCAAGCACGGGCATGCGCAGGCGGCCGAGCAGCGCCACCACCTTGGCCTGGGTGATGTCGCCCGTGTGAATCACGCGCTCCACCCCGGCCTGGTTGAAGAGTTCCACAATGCGCTCGACATTGCGTAGCTGGTTGTGCGTGTCGCTGACGATTCCGATGCGCACGGCGTTTCCCCTGGTGTCCTGTTCCCGGGAGCCGGACCCCGGAGGCGCTACAGCCTAGCGGGGCCGCGCGCATAGTGCAAAATCACGCACCAGGCGGCGTGCGGGCGCCTGATTCGCTCGCGGATGGGGGCAGCATGACCTGCCGATGGACGGGGCCGCCAGGCGGCCCCCGCGGCCCTCTGGTACCGACCGGATACAGCCAGTCGCAGCGTGCGATGATAGGGCGGGCCGCAGCGATACGGCGGTCCGCCCGCAACGTGTTGCCGGCGCGGCCCCAATTCAGGACAACTGCATGCGTTCAAACACATGCTGGACGGGCGCCCCCGGCGGCTGCTGCGGTATCATGCCCGGCGCCCAGCCGTGAGAGGCGGGTGGCGCGTGCGCGCCGCCGCGCGCTGCGCACAGGCCCCGGCGCCCAGCCCCGCGCCCGCAACAAGGAGACCCTACGTGGCTTACGAAACCATCGAGACCGAAATCCGGGACCGCATTCTGACCATCACCCTGAGCCGGGAAGAGCGCATGAATGCCTTCACCCTGCAGATGTCACATGAGCTGATCGAAGCGATTGACGAAGCGGACGCGAACGACGAGGTGCGGGCCGTCATCTTCACCGGCCGCGGGCGCGCCTATTGCGCGGGCGCCGACCTGGAACGCGGCGGGTCCACATTCGATCACCCGGACGCCGCCGCCGAGACGCTGAACCGGGACAGCGGCGGTTGCCTGACGCTTAGGCTGTACGACTGCCGCAAGCCCCTGGTGGCAGCCGTGAACGGCGCCGCGGTGGGAGTCGGCGCCACCATGCTGCTGCCGATGGACGTGCGCATCGCTTCTGAAAAGGCGCGCTTCGGCTTCGTGTTTTC
>CAZJXU010000430.1:0-3531 GCA_964550095.1 uncultured Spirochaetales bacterium
CCGATCTGGGTCAACTACATGCGCCGCGCGCTTGAAGACGCACCGCCGAGCGAGTTCGAAATACCGGAAGGGATTGTCTATGCGCGCATCGACACCCGGACGGGCAAACTCGCCGGCCCGGGCGCCGACAAACGCCGCGTCCTGTTCCAGGCATTCGAAGCGGGCACCGAACCCACCGAGCGGGAAAACGAAAGCCCCACCGTCAACAAGGGCCGCTTGCAACTGGATTTCTGAGACAGCGCGAGCGTGTGCGGATAAACGTGCACGCGAACAAACGGGCGCTTGGCGGGTGACATCTCGACGTGCCGGCGCGCACCCGCAGCAACAGCCCCGGCGCGCAAACAAACACCCGAGGCGGGCGGCGCAAACAACGCCAAGCAAACAAGATCAGGGAAATGCTCTCCAGTCAACTCGCGGATGATGCTTGAATGTCCAGTCGGCATCACCCTGTCCGGCGACTATCGCCCGGAGCCGCCCGTACCACTTCCTGGCGGCTTTTATTCTTTCCGATTTAGACATATTATTGCCCGGGTAACCCGAAGCAACATCAGGATTTGAGACAAATACAACATCGATGATCGGATTGTTGAAGTCATCGATCCAGATGCGAAGCCCCGCTGCTCGAGTATCAGTTTCCTCTACCCGTTGTTGCACCGTAAGCATGCCCACCGCTGTGACCGACAAAATCAAGCCGCCCAAGATGGCAAACGCGAAATCGTCAGCATTCTCGACCGCCAAGATGATGCCGAGAAGTGCCCATATCGCCAACCCCACCGCGGCGATGATCCACTGCGATTTTCGGTCGGGTTTAAGTGCAACCTCTCCCTTGATTTCCACCGAGTGAATGCCGGAGAAAGGGAGAAGTATTCTCGTGTCTCCCGAAACCAGCAATACTTGTCTGGCTTCAGGCGCAACGGCGATGCCGTGAATACTTCCGTAGTAACCACCCTGTTTTTCACTTACAAAAATATGATCCTGAAAATCCAGCTCCGGGTGGTTTTTCACGTAGTCTTCCAGTTTCTTCAGTTTCTTCAGTTCTTCGCCCATCGCTTTTCCTCCTTCGCCAATCCGGCCCAAGCCGGCGACTGGGCGCCACCTGAGCCATCATCAATAACACTGCCCGCCGCCGCTTTCAACCGTGAGTCTCCTCTCCCCGCTCCCACTCTTCGCGTTCCAGGGCGAAGTGCACCTGCTCCCAGATGCAGCCGGGCGGCGCTGCCTCTCTGCCCGTTTCGCGCATGCCGAGTTTGCGCAGCACCGCCATGCTCGCAAGGTTCGGCAGGTCGGTGCTCGCACGCACGCGGTCCTGCCCGGCGCTTTCAAATGCATGGCGCAATACAGCGCGCGCCATTTCGGGCGCGTAGCCCATGCCGAACACGCCCGGATGCACGGCGAATAGCAGTTCCCGTTGCGGCGGCGTGTACACATCCCGAAAGCCCGCCAGGCCGAGCAGCGCCCGCCCGCCTTCACGCCGCGCGGCCCACAGGCCGAGCCCCGTCTTTTTGAAGTCCCGAATGGAATCGTCGATAAAGCTGCGCACCAGCTCCGGCTCCGGCGCTTTTCCGTCCAGCAGGTAACGACGCACGGGCTCGAGGGAGAGCAGTGCGCGAAGTGTGTGCGCATCACCCGGGCAAAGGGGTTCGAGCGTCAGCCTTTCGCTGATCAGCTTGGGCCCGGAAGTTTCGCTGCGCGGTTTTGACATCAGGCCCCACAGGATGCGCGTGTCTGCCCTGCACGGCAACGGGGCCGCACGCTCGCCCGGTCGAGATTCACGCCGCCAGGCAAACCACGCGGCCATTCCCTCTGCATCGCCACGCTCACCCAGCCGAAACACGCCGCCACGCTCACCCCGCACCAACACACACCGCCGGCAGCGGCGCGCCCCGGGAATACGCTTGCTCATTACACGCGCTATATGCGGGCCGCCGCACGCTCGCCCTGCACGGCAACGAGGCCGGCGCTCGCACGGCCTGGATGCACGCTGCCAGAAAAACCACGCGGGCCATTCCCTCTGCATCGCCACGCTCACCCCGCACCAACACACACCGCCGGCAGCGCCGCGCCACGCCAATCGCCTGGTTTTGTGCACACCGCCGGGCCGCACGCCACACTTCCGCTTTTGTGGCGCCGCGCGCACGCTTCAAATAGGCTGAACGCCCGCCATGCGAGAGCCCCCCGAGCGGTCTTCCGAACGCATCGCCTTTGTCGCCATGTGGCAGCAGCTCTCTTTCGAGGAACTGCTGACCCTGCTGCGTTACGCCGAGGCGAAGGGTTACGAGGCGGCCTACATCGACGGCGATGTTTCCGTGATGCCGAGTCGTGGCGAAGCCCCGGTGCTGGACGGCTGGACGGTGCAGACGGCCCTGGCCTCCGCCACCCGGCGCATTCAACTGGCCTCCATCCGCCTGGTGCACCACTGGAACGCGGCCCGCCTGGCCCAGTCCGCCGCCACGCTGGAGCATCTGGCCCCGGGCAGGCAACGCTTTCTGATCGGGGTGGGCGGGCAGACTGCCGACGCGCGCTTCGGGCTGCCCTGGCCCCGGCACGCCGAGCGCGTGGCCTGGCTGGACGAAACGCTGGACGCCCTGCGCCGCCTGTGGTCGGGCGAAACGGTGCACAGCGAAGGCCGCTTCGTGCGGCTCTCGGGCGCGGCGGTGCGTCCGACGCCGAACCCCGCGCCGCGCATCGAAGTGGCGGGCGCGCACCCGCGCACGCTGCGGGTGCTGGCCCGCCGGGCAGACGCCTGGAACATCAACCTGCCGCCCGTGGCGAAGCGGGTGGCCGAGGCAAACGCCGCGCTGGAAGCGGCCTGCCGGGAAGCAGGACGAGCGCCCGGCGACATCGAGCGCAGCTTGTGGCTGTTCGCCCGGCCGGGCATGGCGGAGGACGACCCGCGCGCGCTCGCCGAGTTCCGCCGTTTTCATCCCTGGTGGAGCGCCGTGCCGGATGCGGAACTGCGGGGCGGCCTGCTGGTGGGCGCGCCGGATGCCTGCCGCGCGCGCCTGGCTGCGCTGCGCCGGGAGCTGCAGCTTGACCTGCCCGCGGTGGACATCACCGGCCTGCCGCTCGACGCAGCCAGGCAGGCGCTGGACGTGTTCGCCCCCGGTGCGCATTGACGTGGGCCGCGCCCGTACCTGCGGGGGCTGACAGGGCCGACGAGAACCGGCGCCGCAATCACCCGGCCGCCTCGCACTGAATTTGACGCGCGTTGCCTTGCACCCGACCGCCCCGCCCCGATTGACGCGCATTTCCGCCGCGTCCTGCATCCCCGGCACGGCCGACCGCCGCCCTGGCGGGCGAGCGGCCAACGAGAACCGACGCCGCCTCACGCCAATTGACGCATTGACGCACGCCGCGGAAAGGCGCGTCAATCGAGGCGGGAGGGCGGATACGGGCGCTCGCGGCGTGCGTCAATGCGTCAATTGGGGCGAGGCGGCGTCCGGTTCTCGTCGGCCGCTCTCCCGCCGGGGCGGCGGTCGGCCGTGCCGGGGATGCAGGACGCGGCGGAAATGCGCGTCAATCGGGGCGGGG
>CAZJXU010000431.1:0-1983 GCA_964550095.1 uncultured Spirochaetales bacterium
AACACGGGCTGTTCGTAGTGATCGACCCGCGTCGAAAGACCGCGCATGCCGACCTCGCGCAGCTGAAAGAGCACGGCGGCCGTCGGTGCGTGAATCAGCGCCCCCACCAGCGGGATGGCGATCACGGGCCGCTCGCTCTCCGGGATGCGTCGCAGGTGCGGCACGTCCGGCTTTTCCAGGTCGGAAAGCGGAACGTGGTAGGCGGCGGCCACTTCGTCCGGGTTCGGCGTCAGCGCCTGTCCTTCCGGGCAGGCGGTGACCACGGGCGTAATCACGTAGCCCGAACGCGTCGGGTAGTCGTCGAGCATGCCCAGCACGCTTGTCTCGTTGCTGTGCAGGCCCACCTCTTCGGCGAGCTCGCGCAGGGCAGCCTGCTCCGGCGTTTCGCCCGGGTCGATGCGTCCTCCCGGCAGCGCCCACTGCCCCGCGTGCCGGTTCATCCGGCTCGCCCGGCGCGTCAACACGAAACAGGCGCGTCCCCCTTCGTCCTTCGTCAGGGCGACGGCCACCGCGGCGTGGCGGCGGCCCGCAAGCGGATGCCCGCGGCGCTCGAAGCGCGCCAGGTTGTCGCGTATCTGCTCAAGTGTTTCCACGCAGCCCAAGGTAACACGGACGCGCCCTGCAAGCGCGCATGCTGCTACGCTGCGCGCGCATGTCGTCCACTGATGCCATCATCGAGCGCGCCCTGGCCGTACTCGCGCGCGCCGATTCCCTCCGCCTCGAGCTGCCGGAACGCGGCGTTCAAATCGCCCTGCTCGATTTCGGCGGCGCGGGGCCGCCCGCCCTGCTGCACCACGCCACCGGTTTTTGCAAAGGCGCGCTGGCGCCGCTGGCGCTGGCTTTGCGTTCGCATTACAGGGTGTTCGCCATGGACGCGCGCGGCCACGGCGATTCGAGCAGGCCAGGGGGTGAAGGCTCTTACCACTGGGCCGAGTTTGCGCGCGATGCGCGGGCCGTAGCCGGGGAACTCGCCGCAGCGCACGGGGGCGCGCTTGCGCTCAGCATCGGCCATTCCTTCGGCGGCGCGGCCTTGCTCGGCGCCGCAGCCGAAGCGCCGCACTTGTTTGAGCGCCTGGTGCTGGTGGACCCGGTGGTTCCGCCGCCGCCCGCAGATGATACGCCCGAGCGCGTGCATCGCGTGAACCGGCTCAGCGAAGGCGCCATGCGTCGGCGCGCCACCTGGGAAAACCGCGCCGAGGCATATACCTGGTGGAGCGAACGCTCGCTCTTCGCCAATTTCCCCGAGGAAGCGCTGGCCTTTTACGCGGCCGACGGCCTTCGCGAGCGCCCCTCGGGCGGCGTGGAACTGAAGTGCCCGCCCGAGGTGGAAGCGGCGGTCTTCGGCAACTCGGGCACGCTGGACCTGCCCCGCATCACCGCCGGCCTCGGGGTTCCGACCCTGCTGCTGTGGGCCTCGCGCGGGGATTTTCAGCGGGAGACTTACGAGCGCCTGGCGGCGGGCATGGACGCGGCCCGGGTGGAAACCCTGGACGCCGCTCATCTGGTCGCCATGGAAGAGCCGGGGCGGGTGCTCGCCGCCGTCCGGCGCTTTGCTTCGCCGCGCCGACCCGCGCGGGCGCTTCGCTGATTCGGCGCGGGCGCCCGCCTGCTTCAGTCGATGGAACAGGAGCGCTGCGCGCCTTCCGCCGGCGCCCGCTCCCTCTCTTTAAAGACGCCCGGTCTCCCGGTCGGCGAAAGCCCCGAGGGAGGGACGCAGCCCACCGACGTCTTCCTCTTCCTCTCCCTCTCATTTCCCGGTCGGCGAAAGCCCCGAGGGACGGACGCAGCCCACCGGCGTCTTCCTCTTCCTCTCCCTCTCATTTCCCGGCCGGCGAAGGCCCCGAGGGAGGCACGCAGCCCACCGACGGCGGCCGGCCGTTTCCGTTGGCGAGGCAGGCCGCTGCGGCGGGCGGCGTTTCGGGCTAGGCTCCGGACGACGGGGCACGGGCGACGGGCGGCCCCCGCCCCCTTGCGCCCCAGCCC
>CAZJXU010000432.1:0-2027 GCA_964550095.1 uncultured Spirochaetales bacterium
CGACGGCGCCAACCACACGCTCTACCCGGGTTTCGCAACGGAGTATGCGCTGGGCACGCGGCGTTTTCGCCGCGCCGATTACCGGGTCGAAACCTTTGACGGCGCGCAGCCACAGCAAGCGCAGGCGCCGGCGACGAACCAAGCAAACGAAGCGAACGAAGCTGAAGCGCAGCAGCACAGCGCACCCGCGGCGCCGGCCGGGCAAATCCTGGCGCGCGGCGACGCCTGACACATCGCGCACGCCCGCGCGGTGACACGCCCGGTGCGCCTGCCGCCCCGAATTGGCGGTGCGGCGTGCGCACTCCGTCGGTGGAACGCCCGTTGTGCGTTGAAGCCGGAACGCGGAGGCAGCGCGGCGCACGCACTCCGTCGGTGGAACGCCCATTGCGTATTAGAGCCGGGCGGCGTGGACGCGCTTTTGCCGGTCAGCCCTGGCTCTCCTCGCCCTGCGCGGCGCGCCGGCGCGCTTCCTCGAGAAGCTGCGCCAGGGCGTCCTCGATCCTGTACCGGGGAAGCCAGCCGGTCCGTTCCTGCAAGCGCCGGGAGTCCCCCGCACTCGCATCGGCGGGCCGCAGCAGGGCAGGGTCCACCTCAATTCTCGGCTTCACCCGGGCGCCGGCCGTCAACATCTCGAGCACATCGCCGATGCGCAGGGCCCGACCGGAAGCCACGTTGAACACGCCCCGGGCGCTGTCGTCTTCGAGCAGGCGACAGTAGGCATCCACCACGTCGTCCACGTGAAGAAAATCGCGCTGCGCATCCAGGTTGCCCACCCGCAACACGGGCGGTCTCAAGCCCAGTTCCATTTCCGCCAGCGCGCGGGCGAAGCGCGCCTCGGCAAAGTGCGCCCCCCTGCCAGGCCCCGTGTGATTGAAGGGGCGCACGCGCACCACGGCTTGCCCCTGCCGCGCGTAGTGCGCGCCCAGCAGGTCGGCCGCGGCCTTGCAGGCCGCGTAACGCCCCTGCGGCCGAAGCGGAGCATCCTCTTTGAAAGGCGCAGCAAAGGGCGCCAGGTTGCCGTACACCGCGCCCGATGAAACCAGCAGCAGCCTGGCTTCGGGCGTCTCGCGCCGCATGCCTTCCAGCACGGCCAGTGTTCCCAGCAGGTTGACGCGCATGGCGGCAAGCGGCTCTGCCTCCGCCTGCACGCTGGAACTCAGCGCGGCCAGGTGGACCACCGCGTCGGGGCGCTCCCGGGCCAGCGTGCGCTGCACGGCGGGCGCGTCCGACACGTCCACGTCGCCGATGTCGCTCGCCAGAACGCAGGCGCCGCTTTCGCGCAGGCGCGCCGTGAGCCGCCTGCCCACGAAGCCCGCGGCGCCGGTAATCCACACGCGCATTCGGGGGAGCCTAAGGTGCTGAGCGGCCATCGTCGATACGGAGGCCCGCCCCAGGCTGCGGGCGTGTCCCTGTCAGTTGGCAAGGCGCGGACGCCGGCAGCGTTTGATGAGGCAGGCTGTGCGTGAGGCTGGGCTCTCGGAATTCGGTCTGGTTATCGGGGCGCTTCAGCCGTGCGAGCCGCCCGGCGCCGTCGTGGCCGATAGGGACGCGGACGCCCGCAGCGGTTGATGAAGCAGGCTGTACGTGAGGCTGTGCTCTCGGAATTCGGTCTGGTTATCGGGGCGCTTCAGCCGTGCGAGCCGCCCGGCGCCGTCGTGGCCGTCACGGACGCCCGCAGCGGGCGTCCCTGTCAGTTGGTAAGGCAGGCTATTTTCCCCCCGCGCATCCGGTTGCTAGCGTCATTCGCCGTGAGCAACGTGAATGCCGGGCCGCAGGCTGCGCACGGAGGCGACAGCCTGCGGCGGCGCACAGCGCAGGGGCGCGGGCCGCGCGCCGCCTTTGCCCGCGCCCATACCCGTACACGCACCCATCGCCCCCGTACCCGAGCCCGCCTTGCCCTTGCTCGCGCCGGCGCCCGCCTTGCCCGCACCCGTCGCCCCCGCACCCGCAGCATCCTTCGCGCTCGCACGCTGCTCTTTCGCCTGTTGCCGCTTGTCCTGCTGACCGGCCTGCTGCTGCCCTCCCTG
>CAZJXU010000433.1:0-19993 GCA_964550095.1 uncultured Spirochaetales bacterium
TCTGCACTGGAGGGGCCGGCGCGGCCTGTGCCAACGCCGGCGCCCATCCCGGAGAGAACTGAAGTCATGGCAAGAAAAAGGCTGCCGGTCGGAAACGACAGTTTCCGCGAAGTCCGCGAGGGCGGCTACTACGTGGACAAAACCGCCTTCATTGCACAGTTGATCGATGAAGACAAGCACAATTTTCTCTCCCGTCCTCGTCGCTTCGGCAAGAGCCTGCTCGTTCACACCCTGAAGGCGCTGTTCGAGGGCGAGGAGGAACTGTTCCGTGGGCTTTACATCCACGACAAGTGGGACTGGGCTGTGAAGTACCCGGTGCTGCGGCTGGATTTCGGCAAAGGGGACTTCACGGAACACGGACAACTGCACACCGCCATCATGGAACAATTGACCGACCTCGAAGACGAGAAAGGCGTGAAACCGAAACACAAGAGCGCACCGGGACGGCTCTCCCACCTGATCAGGGAACTTGCCAAGGAAAAAGGACAACGCGTCGTCATTCTGGTGGACGAGTACGACAAGCCGATCAACAACGCGCTCGACACGCCCGGTATGGAGGATGTGGCACGGGCCAACCGCAACACCTTGCGCGGGTTCTACAGCACCATCAAGCAGTGCAACGAAGACATCCACTTCAGCTTTCTGACCGGGGTGAGCAAGTTCGCCCGGGCTGGCATCTTCTCGGGGCTCAACAATCTTCGCGACATCACCCTCAGCCCGGACTATTCGTCGATCTGCGGCTACACGGAGGCCGATCTGGATAACGTGTTCGCGCAGGAGCTGAAGACCTTCGACCGCGAGAAGATCAAAAGATGGTATAACGGCTACAACTGGCGCGGCAAGGAGAACGTGTACAACCCCTTCAGCATCCTGCTCCTGCTCCGCGAGCGAGAGTTCTTTCCATGGTGGTACGATACTGGCACGCCGACTTTTCTGATCGAAGCGCTGAAGAAGCGCGGCGGCATCGGCACGCTGGGCCTCGAGCGAATGAGTGCGAACAACGAGCTGCTGTCCTCCCTCGAGATAGGCAAAATGAACGTTCCCGCCTTGCTGTTCCAGACGGGCTACCTGACCATCGTCGGCGAGGAGAAGGATGAGGGGGAAGAAGACAGTACCTTCTACCGCCTGGGCTACCCGAACCTCGAGGTGCGCCGGAGTCTGCACTGGTCGCTGCTCGACGACCTGACGGAGGGCGTCAGCCCCTCGAAGCTGTCCAGCAGCCTTCGCAAGGCGCTGGTGTCGGGCGACTTCGACGCCTTGAAAGTGGGGCTGCACGCGCTGCTCGCCGGCATCCCCAACGATGTTTACAGGAACAGTCCGCTTGCGGAATATGAAGGTCACTACGCGAGCGTTGTGCAGATCGGCCTCGCGGGGACCGATCTCACCGTGCATGCGGAAGATACGACGAACCTCGGCCGCATCGACCTGACGGTGGATGCGGGCGCGCACATCTACGTGTTCGAATTCAAGGTGCTGGGGGAAGACGTGCAGCCGGGCGATGCGATTCAGCAGATACGCGACAGGGGCTATGCGGACAAGTACCTGGGCCGGGGCGTTCCGGTTTACCGGGTGGGGGTGGAGTTCCAGCCCGAGCAGCGCAACATCGAGCACTTCGATTACGAAGAGGCCTGAGGCGGCGAGCGCCGCACCTTCCTGTACCGGGAGGACGACCACCGCATCGGCATCAAGTTCAACGCAGGGTTCTGAAAAGACGGGCGGCGGAGGTCCGGACGGCGCCGTCCGGGCCGCCCGCATAAACGCATACATGGGCGGCGCGGGGCGAGCGGCGGAGGTTATACCGCTGCTTGCAAGGCGGCGGCGAACTGGTCCGGCCTTGACCAGTGTGAGATATCGGAAAGGGGCTCGATCATCTTGTAGTCTGCATCGGTCCAGATGTCCGACGTGTCATCGAACAGGGAAATGAAGTGAAGCGCCTCCGGGCCCACGGCGAAGTGATTCAAATCGTACCAGGTCGCTACTGCGTGCTCGGCGATCCTGCGTGCCGCTGCGCGATTTCCGGTGGTCAGCACCAGGACCAGGGAGCTTCTCCGCTCTGTGCGGACGTGGAAATCGAGCGTCCAATTGCGCCCCGAACGGCCCACGAGCTTCTGTTCGCGTTCAAACTTGAACTCGCGCTCGGTAAGGAGATCGGCCACTTCGCCTGTAACGGACTGGACGCCCTGCGTCCGGAAGGTGAACCACAGGTCGGACACCCGGAGCGCCGCCTGCGCAACACGGGTGACGACCTGCGCCAGGTCATCGCCGGGCCGGAGCCTCGCCTGCAGCATGCCGCGGTAAAACTCGACACCGTGTGTCAAACACGTGTCTTCAATGAGTTGTGTCTGTTTCGGTGAACGGCGCGGCGAGGTGGATTGCATGCGAAGCCAGCCCGTCGTTTCGGCAAAGTCGCTCACCGTTACGACATCGCCCTCGACCTGGCAAAACAGGTCGATGTTGTCGCCGTCGGGGTAGAGGTAGGGCGTGCGAATGCGCTGAAGCCCGCCCTGCTTGGAACACGTAAACAGGGCGCCCAGCCCCTGCTGGAGGTCCCGGAAGATGCGGCTTGCGTCTTTCACTATGCCTCCTCCCGCGCTGCCGGTAGTGGTCCAACCGGGGAGTTTGCCGGATTATAGGGAATGGGCCGGACGGGGGGCGGGTCCGGTCGTACCCGGGGCACCCGGCATTCCGGGTGAATTCTGGGCTATGGTGGAAGGCGGGATGGGACCACCGCCCCAAGCGGCGGGCGGCCCCGCTCAGTGATGAGGCGGCGACACAACAAGGGGAGGACATCCAGCCATGAGTCAGGATCTGCACGACTACGAGAAGGTTTCGATCTACCAGCTCGACCCGGAGGTACAGGAGCAACTGCTTTCCGAGGTGCGGGAGGCGGCCTTCAACTGGTGCACGAAGGACGAGCACCCGATGGGCGTTATCCACGCCATGATCTGGGCCAAGGGCCGGGTCTGGATGACGGCGGGCGCGCATCGGCACCGCATCAGCGCTGTGCGCCGCAACCCGAAGGTGTCGGTGGTGGTGACCAGCTCGGGCACCTCGCTCGGGCCCGGCAAGGCGGTCACCATCAAGGGCAAGTGCGTCATCCACGAAGAGCGGGAGATCAAGGACTGGTTCTACCCGGTCTTTTCGAAGCACCTGAACCCGGACGACGAGAAGGCGGCCGATGCGTTTTGCAAGATGCTCGACTCGCCCCTGCGCGTGGTGCTGGAAATTGTGCCCGAGAAGTACATCACCTACGACGGTGAAAAGATGTGGGGACACACCGCGGGCACGGTTGACGAGAGCACGCTGGCCGAGCCGCTGGAGGCGGATACGGTGCGGCTGGAGCGCGAGCTGAAACGGCGCGGCCTGAAGTAAGCCGGGCGGGGTTGGCGGGGCGGCTGCGCGGGCGGCCTGCGGGCGAACCCAGCTCCGCGGGCGGCCTGCGGGCGGGCGAGGCGGACCCGGGGCTGGGGCGTGGCTGCGCATCTCGGCGGCGGGCGGACCCGGCTGCGAGGGCGGCCTGCGGAATAGCGGGTGGGCCCTCCTGGATTCGAACCAGGGACACTCCGGTTATGAGCCGGGCGCTCTGACCGCTGAGCTAAGGGCCCCGATGCGCACACTCTAACAAGTGGCGGGCAGGAGGGCAGTCCGCCCATCCGGCGCCCGCAGGGCCGGCCCGGCGCGCCCGCCACCGACCGCGCCATCGGCCTGAATCCACCCGGCGCCGGCGCGCAGCACCCGCGTGGGCCGGGGGCCGGGCGGCGCAAAAAACACCCCGGCCTGCGCAAAAACGCCCGGATGTGTGAACCGGTTCACAGCGCCGGGCCGGGGTGGTGCGGCAAACTGGGGCGCTGCTGCAACACTCTCGAACCCCCGCCGGGCCGGGCGACCGCAGGCTGGCGCCGGGGGCGGGCTGCCGCAGGCGCGCCGTTTCGGACGGCCCGGAGACAGACGCACACCACCATGCCGACCCTCGAAGCGCTGATGACTGCACACCTGCAACGCCGCCCCCGGCTGATGCGGGCGGTGTTCGGCGTGCTGCAGCGCACGCGCCCGAACTTCCGCACGGGCGAGACCATACTGGTGACGCGCGCCGAAGATGTGCGCGAGGTGTTCGCACGCGGGGAAGATTTCGAGATCGGGTTTCTGAACAGCGCCAAGATGAAGGTGGGTCCCTTCCTGCTCGGCATGGACCCGGGCACGCACCTGTACGACACGGAAAAGCCGGTGTTGCGAGCGCGCCTGCAGCAGGAGCTAGCGGGCTTCGAGCGCGCGGCCCGGCAGGCGGCGCAGCGTTGCGCGCCGGCTTTCATCGATCGCGCGCGGGGCGGGCCCGCGGATGTGCTCGGGGAATATGCGGAGCGCGTGACCACGCGCGCGGCGGTGCAGTTTTTTCTGGGCGATGCGCCGCCCGAAGCGCGCAGCCGGGTTTTTGCGGCCGAGCCGGGGGACGACACGGTGCGCCACTGGCTGCGCAAGCTGGGCACGGTGATCGCTTCTTCCCGGCCGGCGCCTTTCGGCCTGGCTGCAATCGCCGACGCCGTAGCGGACGAGTTCCGGAGCTACCTGGAATGCTGCGTGCGGCAGGCCCGGCAGCAAGGCGCGGACGGAGTGGGCGGTTCGAATGGCACGGATGGCGCGGATGGCGCGGGCAGTTCGGGCGACACGGGCGGCGCGAATGGCACGGGCGGCGGCCTGCTGGGTATGCTGCTGCGTGCGAACGGCGCGGGCACGGGGGCCAACACAAATGCAAACCCGGGCGCACACAACGCAGGCGCCGGCGGGTCGGATGTGAGCGCAAGTGCAGCAGACGCAAACCCGGGGGCCGACGCCAACGCAAATGCAAACACCGGTGCACACAATGCAGGCGCCGGCGCAAACCCGGGTGCACACAAATCAGGCGCAAGCGCAGACTCGGACGCGCGGATTGTCGCCAACCTGGCGGGATTGATGCTGGCCGGCAGCACCGCCATCGGGCTGTCTTTTTGTCACGCACTCCGGCAGCTCGTCAAAAGGCCGCGTGCGCTGGCGGAGGCGGCGCGCACGGCGCGTGAGGCCGGCGCGGGGCCGGAGCTGCGCGCTTACTGGCTGGAGGCGCTGCGCTTTCACCCGACCTTTCCGATCCTGCCGCGCTTTGCGCCGCGCCAAACCGTCATCGCGGCCGGCACGGCGCGCGAGTGCATTGTGCCCGCGGGCGCCACGCTGCTGACGCTGCCGGTAACGGCTCTGTTCGACCCGGAGGAGATCGCCCATCCCTTCGAGTTCATGCCGGGCCGCGAGCTGCCGGAGGGCGGCACCCTGCTGTTCGGCGCGGGCACGCATCACTGCCTGGGCGAGGCGCTGGCTTCGAGCGAACTCGACCACCTGTTTGCAGAACTGCTCGCGGCGCCCGGCAGTGAACACCTGAAAACGGGGCGGCTGCGTTACGACGGCGGCGCGGTGGACTTCATGAAGATCACGTTGCCGGAGGCGGCATCGTGAGCCGGGCGCGGGCGCGGCACAGCGCCATCACCGTGCTGGCGAAGCCTGCAGAGGGCGTGCGCCCGGATGCAATTTGCGAGCGGCTGCGCGTTCTCGGCGACCGGGTGCGCGGCGGCGCGCTGCAGGGTCTCGACCAAGTAAGCGGCCTGCACTTTCTGTGCGCCACCTGGCTGCCGGGCGAAACAGAAGACGACGGCGCGGGCGATGCCGGGGCGGTGCTGCTCGAGGGCGAAGCAGAAGACGACGCGGGCGCGGGCGATGCCGGGGCGGTGCTGCTCGAGATGAGCGTGGATGGGACGCGGCGCGCGTTTTTGCAGCGCTTTTGCGAAACGGCCTCCGGGTTTCTGCACGAAGTGTTCGAGGGCTGCGCGGGTGCGCCGCAAACCGGCGCTGCAGCGCAGGAATGGGTGCGCTTCCTGGAAGCGCGCGACATCGGTTACGACGCGTTCTACATCGGCAACCCGGGGCGCAGCGTGAGCCGCATCAAGCAGGAACAGAAGCTGGCCTCCGCGCTGCACGCGCAAAGCGGCGATGCGGCGACGACGGCGACCGCGCAGCAAGGCGCCACGCGCAGCGAACGCTGGCAGGCGCTGGTGCGGGCGCTACTCAGCGGGGAGCAGGCCGATGTGATCCGGGATGCGCCGCGCCAGGGCTTTTTTGTGCGCCTCAATTTGATCGGGCGAGGGCCGGCGCGCCGAACTCCCTCGGCGCTGAAGCTGCTTGCCCGGCTCGTCTTGTTCGCCCTCGGCAATGCAGCCTTCGCCCTGCTCGCCCTGGAAACGCTGCGCACCAAGGGCGGTGCGCCGGGCGAACTGTTGCTGCTCGCGCTGCCTATGGCGGGCGTGCTCGCTCTGGCTGTTCTCTGTTTTCGGGAGCGTCCGCGCGCGCTGCGCTTCGGCGCGCTGCTGAAGGTGCTGGGCCGACAGGCGAGAGAGGTCGCCGGGGTCGGCCTCGCGCTCACCGCGCTGTGCGGCGGGCTGTGGCTTTTGCCGCAGCTCCCCTGGGATGCAGTGGCCGGGCTCACGGCCCTGGGCTTTGCCCTGTTCGTGGCGTTGTTCATTTCGACGCCGCTGGGCGGCTTGCTCGCACTGCTGCGCTTTGGCGCGGGGGCGGGCTTCGGCGCTTTGGGGCTGGGCGCTTTGCTTTCCGGCGCGCACGTGTTTGCGCGCAGCGATGCCGCCTTTTTGTTCGCGGCGGAATCCCTGGCCGCTTCGGCCCTGTTCTGCCTGGCGACCTTCGGCGTCACCCTGCTGTGGCTTGGCCGACTGCGCCGCCTGGAGGAAAGCGAAGCGCGCACGGCACCGCGGCCCGGCCTGGAACACCTGGAAGCGGTCACCCGCAACGAAGACCTGCACCTGCAAAACCACTACGCGGCCATAACCACCCTGCTGCCGAAGCGGCTCGGCATTATGCGCGGCGTGCTGCGCGTAGTGAACCTGGCGGCGCGCATCCTGTTCGTGCGCGGGGATCTCGGCGGCATCCCCACTATCCACTTCGCGCGCTTCGTGATACTGCCCGGCGCTCGGCGCATGCTCTTCCTCAGCAACTACGACGGGCCGTGGACCGCCTACCTCGACGCCTTTTCCACCGTGAACGGCGTCACCGCGGTGTGGGGGAACACTCGAGGCTTCCCGCGGCCCTTCCTGCTGGTGGCGGACGGCGCGCGGCGCGTGCGGGCCCTGAAGGAGTTCGGCCGCGCGATGCAGGTGGAAAGCCTGCTCTGGTACAGCGCGTATCCGGAGCTTTCGGTGACGGATATAGACGCGGCAAGCCGGCTGTGCCGCGACATCGGCCGGGGCCAGTGGGACGGCGACAGGGGAATCTTCGCCACCATCCGGCGCATCTGGAATGACGAGATGGACGAGGTGGAGCGCGATGCGGCGCTGAGGCGAACTCTCCACGGGGGAGGCGCAGGCTGATGCAATGCAGCGAAGGAAACGGGCGGTGAGTCAGAAGCCCGCGTGGAATGAGGTGCAGGCCGTGCTGCTGCCGGGCTACGGCGCCTGGCCCGGCGCGTGGTACCTGCTGCTGCAGGTGGAGAACGCGGCGCGCGCCAGGCGTTCGCTCGGCGCGCTGTTGCCGACGGTGGGCAGCGCCGCACAGGTGCTAAGGGAAACGCGCGGTGCGCGGGCCGGCGAGAAGAAGGCGGAGCGCGCGGCGTTTGCATTGAGCGCGGCGGGCTTTGAAGCGCTGCAGGTTTCGCACAGCCTTTCGCAGGGCTTTTCGCACGAGTTCCGGATGGGCAGCAGTCACCCGAGGCGGGCGCGGGTGGTGGGCGACACGGGCATCGATGCGCCCGAAAACTGGTTTTGGGGAAAGGAGCGGGATGCGCTGCACGCGCTCGCGATACTTTATTTCGATGCGGGGCCGGGGGACGGCGACGGCGGCGACGGCGACGAGCAGGACGCCGCGCAGGAAGTGCGGCAAAACTTCGAGCGGCGCCTTGCGGGGTTCCGGGTTGTGCACGGCATGCTGGGCCATGCGCACACTCACGAGCCCTTCGGTTTTCGGGACGGCATTTCGCAGCCGCGCCTGGAAGGGGCCGAGGCCTTTCGTTCCGCAGGCGCCGGGCAGACGAACCAGCCGATCAGGGCGGGCGAATTTCTGCTGGGCTACGTGAACGAATTTTCCGAGCGGCCCCGCTCGCCCTTTGTGCCGCGCGCGGAAGATGCGGGGCGCCGGCTGCGTCCCCATCCCGATGCGCCTGCGGTGCACGCGGATTTCGGATTCGGCGGCAGCTTCCTGGTGCTGCGTCAACTGGAACAGGATGTGGAGGGCTTTCAGCGCTTCGTGAGAAGTCACCCCGACGGAGAGAAGATGGCGGCGCGCATTTTCGGGCGCTGGAAGAGCGGCGCGCCGCTGGTGCGCGCGCCCGAGGCCGATGACCCTGCGCTGGCCGGCGCGAACGGCTTCGACTACCACGATGTGGACCCTCACGGGCTGCGCTGTCCGCTGGGCGCCCACATCCGCCGCGCCAACCCGCGCGACGCGCTGACCCTGGACGATTTCGGCGAAAGCCCGGCCTTTGCCGCGGGCCTGGTGCGCGGCAGGCGCATCATCCGCCGCAGCCGCACCTACCGGGAGAACGGGAAGACCGGCCTGCTCTTCGGCTGCCTGTGCGCGGACCTGGAGCGGCAGTTTGAATTCATTCAGCAGCAGTGGTTCACCGGGCCGGGCTTTGCGGGGCTCGGGGACGAGGGCGACCCGCTGACAGTCGGCGGGGACTTCAGCGTGCAGCGCAATACGCACAGCAGCCGGGTGCGGCTCGACAAGTGGGTGCGGGTGCGCGGCAGCGCCTACTTCTTTCTGCCCTCGCTGCCGGCGCTGCACTACCTGGCGGGCGCGTGACTTGCCAACGGCCGGGGGGCCGGAGAGGCTGAACAACCGCCGGGCTCACGGGGTTTTGGTCTGACGGAAAGAACGTGGAACCGGGCCGGGCCGGCTGGTGACGACGTGGCCGTTGCGACCGGCCGCGGCGGTACGGCTGGCCGCAGCGGCTGTGCGTGAGACGGCTTGCTGGTTTCGCAACCGATACGACCGACCGCCCCGGGCAGCGACCGGCGCCGATGGGGTACGACACGAACGCGGCGAAGGGCGGACGCCGCCCGGCTGCGTTAGGCTCCGGTTTTGCGCGGCGCCGGGCGCCGGGCCGCTCCACCAGGAAAGCGCATTGCTCGTCCAACTGCTGTTCATCGTCATTGGCCTCATCCTGCTCGTCGGCGGCGGCGACGTGATGGTGCGCGGCGCGACGGGCTTCGCGAAGCGCTTCGGCGTTTCGCCGCTGGTGATCGGGCTCACCATTGTTTCCTTCGGCACCAGCGCGCCCGAGCTCGCGGTCAACGTCATCGCCGCGTGGAACGGCAACGGCGAGCTTTCCTTCGGCAACATCTTCGGCTCCAACATGGCCAACATCGGGCTGATCATCGCCGTGACGGCGCTGGTCAGCCCGCTGAAAATCCGCGGCGTGGTGATTTCCCGGGAGATGCCGATGATGATGCTCGCCACCCTGGTGGCGAGCGCGCTGGCCCTGGACGACCTCTGGACGGAGGGCTCGCGGTCGGGCCAAATCGGCCGGGGCGACGGGGTGGTGCTGCTGCTGCTGTTTTTTGTGTTCGGCTACTACACGCTGCGCGAGCTGGTGAACCCGCTCCCGGAAGACGAGGAGTGGAAGGACGAAACCAGCGCCAAGGTCGTGCGCGTGGAGGGGCCCACGCCCCTGATGGCCGGGCTGATCGTGCTGGGCCTGCTGGGTCTTTCCTTCGGCGGCGCCATCACCGTGCACGGCGCGGAGAATCTGGCGCGGGGCATGGGCGTTTCGGAAGCCGTGATCGGCCTGACCCTGGTTGCGGTGGGCACCAGCCTGCCGGAACTCGCGGCCTCGCTGGTCGCCTGCTTGCGCGGGCATCCGGACCTCGCGGTGGGCAACGCGGTGGGCTCGAACATCTTCAACCTGCTGATCGTCCTGAGCGCCACCACGCTGATTCACCCGGCGCCGGTACCGGACGGCGGCGCGGTCGATCTGGGGGTGGTGATCGGCCTGACCGCCCTGCTCTGGATCACCTCGCGGGGCAAGGAACAGCGCCTCACCCGGACGGGGGCTTCGCTGCTGCTCGTGATTTACCTGGGCTACATCGGCATCCGCGCCGCTTTGCAGTTTTAAGGTTCTGATGTTCCGGGTCCTATGTTTATATGCTCTCGTGAATCCGAAGACCCTTGATTCGCTTATTGATCGAAAGGGTTTTCTTCTGCGGAGCGCAGCAGTGTGTCACGCAATATAAACGGGAACAGGACATTGGCGTCCAGTATCACTATGAGCGGTTTGTCGGTCATTGGTCCAGCGGGAAGCTACTTCAGCTCTTCGTAGCCCCCGTATTCCTGGCTTAACCGGGTAAGTTCAGCGAGGGCTGCCTCCCGCTTGCGATCCCGCTTGTATTTGTAAGCCAGAACATCCTCGACATGCACGCGGCGATGCTCTCCTGTGTTGGTGTAGGGGATGCTTTCTTCGTCGAGCAGGCGAGCCAAGTATTGCTCGGAGACATTGAGGACGTTCGCGGCCTGCTGTGTACTTATCTCCCGGTCGGTCAGCACCGTGGCAATCGAGTCTCCCCGCGCCAGGACCTCGGCCACCCGTTTCAGTATGAAAACCGCGGTTTCCGGAAACGGAATCTTATCCCCCGAGGAATCCACGAGCTGGTAGGCGCCGTGCCGGCCCTCGGCGTGGGCCGCAGCCAACGCCTCGGCAAGCGCCTTGAAATCGGGGCGCTGCTCCTCCGGCGCCAACACAGAAGCCATGTTCCGCACCTGCCTATCAAGGAACTGCTCAGGGGTTTCATGGAGCTTACTTTCAGTGCTCATGAGGGTGTCCTCCTCCAGTCAGCAGAATACTCTTTATTCGCCTTGAATGCAACCATTCTCCGGCCTTCCGGTTGCTTCCCGGGTCATGGTTGCTCTCCTTGCACGGACAATCTATCGCTACGAGAGGTCGATTCGCACGCGCCTGGCGACAGCCTTCACGAAGTTCGGGGCGAACTTTTTGAGATGGTCAAGCAATTCGCTTAGCGTGACCGGCGGATTTTTCAGATATTCCGCCTGCTCGCGCAACAGGTCGACCATGTCATCGGGATTTGATTTAAACAGGCGCAAAAGGAACTCGTCCGGGGATTCGGCTTTAATGTTACCAGGGAGAATCCTGAAATCTTTCAGATTCATGGTAACGATGAGTTCTGCGTTTGCCATCACGGCGGCAGCGGCGACATGCCGATCTTTGGGATGATTGAGCATTTCGCCGATCAGAGGCTCGAAACCGGTTACCATCGACCTCGGAAACTCAGCAACTATTGTTTTCCGCAGGTTCTTTGCCTTCGAATCCGTCATTCTCCCGGATCTCTCGAGGCTGTGAATAACCTCGTCCAGTATCGGTTCGCTCCAGTAAAGGTCGAAAAGGCCTTTGACTGCAGAACGCAACATCGTGTCACGCAAAGAATACGGGAACAGGACATTGGCGTCCAGTACCACTTTGATCGGTTTATCGGTCACTGGTACAAGCGACCATATCGGCTATTCATAGCCACCACCGTGTTCCTGGCTGAACCGGGCAATTTCAGCGAGGGCTGCTTCCCGCTTGCGATCCTGCTTGTATTTGAACGCCAGAACATCCTCGACATGCATGCAGCGATGCTCCCCCGTTTGGGTGTAGGGGATGCTCCCTTCGTCGAGCAGACCAACCAGGTAGTCCAGGGGGACACGGAGTACGTCTGCGGCCTTCTGTGTACTCAACTCCCTGCCGACCGGCACCGTGGCAACCGAATCGCCCCGCGCCAGAATTTCGGCCACCCGTTTCATCACGAAGAACACGACATCCGGAACCGGAACTTTGTCCCCCGAGGAATCCACGAGTTGGCAGGCGCCGTGCCGGCCCTCGGCGTAGGCGGCAGCCAACGCCTCGGCAAGCGCCTTGTAATCGGGGCGGTGATCCCTGGGCGCTTTCATCGGAGACATGTTCCGCACCCGCCTTTCCAGGTACTGCTCACGGGTTTCATAGATCGAATCGCCAGTGCTCATGAGGGTGTCCTCCTCCAATCAGCAGAGTACTCCTTGTTCGCCTTGAATGCAACCCTCGTGTTCGGCCCGAACCCAGCCACTCCCCAAGCCGGGGAGGGCTGATTTTTTCAGGCATTTGGGCGATTTTCAGGGCTTATTATGTCTAATCGAAGAAGGAGGCGAAGACCTCTTCGCTGAAGCCGACCAGCACGGTTTTCCCGCTGCGCAGCGTCGGCGCGCGCAGGTTTCCGGTGGGGCCGAGCATGGCCGCCACGCAGTCCTTGGGCGCGGCGCCGGCGGGCTTCCACTCCGACACCTTCTTGCCCTTGATGACCACCACCCGGGCAGAGCCGCGCACGAGCGCCGCGGCCTCCTTGCTGGAGAGCTTGCGACTCGCGGGCACGACTTCGCGCGGCTCGAGCTTCCTGGCGTCCAGAAACCTGGACGCTCGCGTGCAGCTCGTTCAACCCTTGCGGTGGTAGTACCAATCGACGCGCTTGGCCACGGGTGATGCTCCTGTGAAGTGTGCGGTGTGCAGCGGGGTGATTTGCAAGCCGAAGGCTACCAGCCCCGCGGGCGCACGGCTAGCCCTTTTTGCGGCGGCGCGCCGCCTTGCGCGGGGCGCTTTGCGATGCGCGCGCCGGGCGTTTTGCGGCGCGGGCTTTTTTGCGGGGCTCGCTGCGGGCGCCGGCTTGCGCGGGGCGTGTGCGGGTTTTTTTTCGGGGCTCGCTGCGGGCGCCAGCTTGCGCGGTGCGCTTTGCTGCGGCGCGAACGCCGGGCGCGGCCCAGGAACAGATGGGACACTGCGCCGCGTCGTGTCCGCGGGCCGGGCAGTATTCCCGGCCGAAGTAGATGATCTGGATGTGCAAGCGCCCCCACTGCGCGGGCGGCCAGAGCGCCTTCAGGTCGCGTTCGGTTTGCTGCACCGACGCGCCGGTGGAAAGCCCCCAGCGGGCAGCCAGCCGGTGAATGTGCGTATCGACGGGAAAGGCCGGGCGACCGAAGCCCTGGCTCATCACCACGCTCGCGGTTTTGTGGCCCACGCCGGGCAGGGCTTCGAGTGCTTCGAAACTCTCGGGGACGCGGCCCGCGTGGCGTTCGACCAGCAGCTTCGAAAGCGCGCGCAGGTTTTTCGCCTTGGTGGGCGCGAGGCCGCAGCTTTTGATTTTGGCGAGGATGGCGCGCACCGGCAGTGCGGCCATGGCCCGGGCGTCCCCCGCTTTGGCGAAGAGCGCCGGCGTGACTTTGTTCACGCGCTCGTCGGTGCACTGGGCGGAGAGCAACACCGCCACCAGCAACTGGAAGGGGTCTTCGCTCTCCAGCGGCGCCTCGGGCCGCGGGTAGAGCCGATTCAGAATGGCGCGAATGCGCAGCGCTTTTTCCGTGCGCTTCACGGTGTGCGGTCCTTTGCGCCGCGAGGCGCGCTGTGCGGGTTCGGGGCGACGGGTGGGGCGGCGGAGCGGGCGACCCTGCGGACGGAGGCCGGGACGCGGCGCAGGCGTGCGGGGCCGGCGACGGCGGAGGGGCGAACACGTGTTGTGCAGGTCGGGTGGCTCATGCCGCCCATTCTAAAAGAGAATGGCGCCGGGGGAAAAGCCCGGCGTGCGCAGTGGGCGAACAGGACGCGCAGCGGGGATGGGCGAGTGGCGCGGCATGGCGCGCGGTGCACAGTGGGCGAGCGGTTCGGAGCGTGGCGTGTGGGGCAAGCGAGATGCGCAATGGGCGGGCGCTGGGCGATGCGGGGCGAGCGGCATGCAGGGCGCGGCGTTTGGCGTGCGGGGCGGGCGGCGCGCGCAGATTTTTGCATCAGCAGGGTTTGGGCGGCGGCCCCGGAGGCGATATGATGCAGGCGCGCCGCACGCGCCGCACACATCACACGCCGCATGCACAGCGCACACACAGGAGGTACGTCATGGCCGGCCCTCTCGCCGGAATCAAGGTGATCGAACTCGCGGGCATCGGCCCGGGGCCTTTTTGCGCGATGCTGCTCGCCGACCTGGGCGCGGACGTGCTGCGCGTGGACCGCGCGGACAAGGTGCCCGAGACCTTCCCCGACAAACCGGCGGACGATCTTTTGCTGCGCAGCAGGCGCTCGGTGGGAGTCAACCTGAAAAGCCCCGAGGGCGTGGAAACGGTGCTGCGCCTGGTCGATGTCGCCGACGTGATCATGGAGGGCTTTCGCCCGGGCGTCATGGAGCGCCTCGGCCTGGGCCCCGACACCTGCCTTACGCGCAACCCCCGCATCGTCTATGCGCGCATGACGGGCTGGGGTCAGGAGGGGCCGATTGCGCACAGCTCGGGGCACGACATCAA
This sequence comes from uncultured Spirochaetales bacterium, assembly GCA_964550095.1. Classification (GTDB taxonomy): domain Bacteria; phylum Myxococcota_A; class UBA9160; order UBA9160; family UBA6930; genus JAHRAN01. Next base: position 14,332 of record CAZJXU010000433.1, read on the forward strand.
CTACATCGCGCTGGCCGGCGCGCTGGCCCACATCGGCCGGCCGGGAGAGAAGCCGGTACCGCCGCTCAACCTGGTGGGAGACTTCGGCGGGGGCGGCATGCTGCAGGCCTTCGGCATCGCCTGCGCGCTGGTCGAGCGGGCGGGCAGCGGACGCGGCCAGGTGATCGACACCGCCATGGTGGACGGCGCCGCGACCCTGATGACCATGTTCCACTCCTTCTGGAACCTGGGTGTATGGGGCGAGCGCGGCAAAAACCTGCTGGACGGCGGCGCGCACTTCTACGACACCTACGAGTGCAGCGACGGAAACCACGTGGCGATCGGTTCCATCGAGCCGCAGTTCTACGCCGAGCTGATCCAGCGCCTGGGGCTGGAAGGCGAAGCACTGCCGCAACAGATGGACCGGTCGGGCTGGGAGGCGATGCACGAAAAGCTGGCGGCGATTTTCAAAACGAAAACGCGCAGCGAGTGGTGCGATCTGCTGGAAGGCACCGACGTCTGCTTCGCGCCGGTGCTGACCATTCCCGAGGCGGCGGAGCATCCGCACAACCTGGCGCGCGAAACCTTTGTGGAGATGGCGGGGGTACGGCAGCCCGCCCCGGCCCCGCGCTTCAGCCGCAGCCGGGGCGAAATCCAGTCGCCCCCGGCGCACCCCGGCCAGCACACGGACGAAGCGCTGGCGTCCTGGGGCTTCGACCGGGAAGACATCGAGAGCCTGCGCGACATGAAGGCCATCGCCTGACTTTCAGGCGCGTGCGCCGCTGCGAACTTCGTCCAGGTGCCGCGCGCAGTTCAGCAGGGTCACCTGCCAGGGCGCGCCGGGTTCGAGAATGGTGACCGAGGTGTTGGCCCAGCCGTAACCCGGCGCTTCTATGCCCGGCAGTGCGCGGGCCTTGCGCGAAACGATGCTCTGGCACACCAGGCCGTGCGTTATCACCGCGAGGTCGCGCCCGGGCTTTGCCTCCAGGGCGCGTTCTGCGATGCGTGCAAAGGCTGCATCCACCCGCTGCTGAAACTCGTCGTCGTGTTCGCCGCCCGGCGGTGCGTAGTGCTCGGCAAAAAGATCAATGCCCTGGGTCTGCAGCGACTCGTAGCTCTGGCCGCGGTGCTCGCCGAAGTTGCGCTCGCGCAGCAGCGGCTCCACGACCAGCGGCGCCCCCGTGCTTTGCTGCAGCGGCTCGGCGGTTTGCAGCGCGCGCTGGTAATCGCTGGTCAGGATGCACGAGAAGTCGCGCGTGCGAAGGCGCTCGGCGAGTTGCTGCGCCTGTCGCTCGCCCACTTCGGAGAGCGGCGTTTCGGGATGCTGCACCACGCGCTTTGCGTTGAAGACGGTTTCGCCGTGGCGGATCAGGTAAACGGACATGATGCGTTCAGTTTAGCATAAAGCGCACCAGGGCGACGGAGCGTGCCTGCGTTCAATACATTCCGGACGATTCGGGGCGCCTTGCGGGCGGATGTGGCTGACCGGTCGCCGGTCGGCCCTGCTGCTGTACTGCAGTACTGGCGCCGCAGGTTATCAGCCGGCGTGCACCAGGTGGGCCAGGTGATGATGGGCGGACCAGAACGCGCGCAACGCATCGAAGCGATCGCGCGCGATGTCATCACGCGGCCCGAGTACCCGGCTTGCGCGATCCCGCCCGGAAACGCGGGGCCAGCCGGGCGAGCCGTCCCGGGCAAAGGCGAGCCAGTGTTTTTGCATGCGCTGCGAGATGCCGCGCGCGCCGAAGTACAGCGCCCTGGGTATGGGATGTCGCCAGGTTCCGAATACCAGCGGAAGCTCCACCGCGTGCGCCGCGCCCAGACTGCCGCGCAGCAGGGGCGGAGACCAGGTGAAGTAGTAGTTGTAACAGGGCGCACGGCGTGCGTGCGCATCGGTCAGCAACTCTGCGGGCGCGCGGAAAATGCGGTCGGTCTGAAAGGCCGACCAGCGACGCCGGGGCGAAGCGCCGGGATGGAGCTGCTGGTAGAGCGCGTGCGCCTGCTCCGCTGCGCCGGGGGCGCCGGGCAAGGCGCGCGCCAGGCGGCGCTGCAGCGCGGCTTCGCTCATGCCGCGCGAGCGGGGGTCTGCAGCCAGGAAGAAGTTCCACTCGTCCCGGTTGACTCCCGTCAGCAGGGGCACGGGCGCGCCGCGCCCGGCGGCTATGGCGACCAGGGGCTGCTCCGGCAGCCAGCCCGCTTCCTGAGAAGGTTGAAAGGCCATGCCGGGAACGCTGAAAAATGCCTCGGCCATGGTGCGCGTCTGCGCGGCAAGCAGCGCTGCGACCGGCAGCTCCCTGAGTTTGTGCGCCTGCCCGGGGCCCAGCCCCGCGTGCTGCAAAAACAGCGTCGAGAGACGTTCCGCGTGCGCCGCATCGGTGACGTTGTGCGCGGCGCCGCTCTGGGCGATCGCCCGCTGAAACAGGCCGCGCGCTTCAGGTACTGCGAGCAGCGTGGCAACGCTCATGGCCCCGGCGCTCTCGCCGAAAATCGTCACCCGCCCCGGGTCGCCGCCGAAGGACGCGATGTTGCTTTGCACCCACTTCAATGCGGCCACCTGGTCGCGCAGGCCGCAGTTGCCGACGAAGCCGGCTTCGGCGGCTGCTTTGTCCGGCTGCAGAAAGCCGAGCGCACCGAGGCGATAGTTGATGGTGACCACGACCACGTCGCCTGCGCGTGCGAGATGCGCGCCGTTGTAGAGCGCAAAGCCTCCAGAGCCGAACACGAAGGCGCCGCCGTGTATCCACACCAGTACAGGGCGCTTGCCGTTATCCGGCGCGGGCGTCCAGATGTTGAGCGTCAGGCAGTCTTCGCTGAGGCCGGCGCCGGACAGGACCAGCATGCGCATGATGGGCGCGCGGTGCTGGGGCGCCGCGGGCGCCGGCTGCGTGGCGTCGCGCACGCCGCGCCAGGGTGTGGGCGGACGCGGCGCGGCAAAGCGCAGGGCGCCCAGCGGAGGCGCCGCGTACGGAACGCCTCGAAAGGCGAAGACGCCCCGGCGGCGGGCGCCCTGTACTTTCCCCGAGGTGGTTTCGACGACTGCCACGGCGCTCCTCTTTTTCTGCGGCGCGGGTGCATGCGTGCGCGGGCCTTTGCGGAATGCGTGCGCCAAGCCGGCTTCGGGCGCCCCGGCGCCGGCGCTGGACTTTGGCGCGGGAAGGCGAAAGGGCGAGTGTGGAGGCGAAAAATCAGGGGGGCCGAGGGGGGCGGGAGCGTCCAATCTGCCAAAGTTCCGCCCGAATTGCTAAACACAGGCCCGGGACGGCCCGCCGCACGCACGCATCCTGCAAAGGCCAGGTCCGGTCATCCGGCCATCTGGTCATCCGGCCATCTGGTCGCCCGATCACCCGGCCCGAAGTGAAACCCATGCCCAGAAGCACCACCCTCTACAACTTTTCAGCCGGCCCTGCCGTGCTGCCCCGGGAAGTACTTGAAGAAACCCGGGAGGCCCTGCTGGACCTTGCGGGCAGCGGCATCGGCATCATGGAGCACAGCCACCGGGGGCCCGCCTTTGCCGCGGTGCATGAAGAAACGCTGGCGCGATGCCGTGCGCTGGCGCAGATACCGGAAGACTACGAAGTGCTGCTGCTGCAGGGCGGCGCATCCACCCAGTTTTTCATGCTGCCTGCCAACTACCTGGCGAAGGGAAGCTGCGCCGATTACCTGGTGACGGGGAGCTGGTCGGAAAAGGCCGCGGCGCAGGCGCGCTTTTTCGGCGAGGTGCACGAGGCCTGGAAGGCGGCGCCCTACACGCGCATTCCGAAGGCGCAGGAGATCGCCTATTCCGATGCGCCCGCGTACGTGCACTTCACTTCGAACAACACCATCTTCGGCACGCAGTGGCGAAGCGAACCGGCGCCGCCGCCCGGCGCCTGGCTCGCCTGCGATGCATCGAGCGACATCTTTTCGAAGCCGCTTGCGGTGGAGCGCTACGGGCTGCTCTATGCGGGCGCGCAGAAAAACCTGGGGCCCGCGGGAGTCACCCTGGTGATTGTGCGGCGCGATTTGCTGGCGGCAGGCAGACGGGTGCGCGAGCTGCCGGACATGCAGTGCTACGACCGCAAAGACGGCTCGCTGTACAACACGCCGAACACCTTTGGCATTTACGTAATGTGCAGGGTGCTGGCCTGGATCGAGCGGCAAGGCGGGCTGGCCGCCATGGCCGAACAGAACCGCGCAAAGGCTGCAGTGCTCTACGATGCGCTGGATGCCCTGCATGGCTTTTACGCGGGCGCGGTCGATGCGGACAGCCGCTCGCAGATGAACGTGACCTTTCGCACGCCGGGCGAGGCGCTGGACCGGGCTTTTATCGAGGAAGCGGAGGCCGCGGGGTTTTCGGGTCTTGCCGGACACCGGGCGGTGGGCGGCATGCGCGCCAGCATCTACAACGCCTTTCCACCGGCGGGCTGCAGGGCGCTGGCCGACTTCATGCACGACTTCGCAAAGCGCAAGGGCTGAGCCGCGCCGCCCGCGATGGACGCCGCATCCACACACCTGCTGCGCGAGCCGCTCCCGGGCGAGGCGGCGGCGCCGGGCGCCGTGCTCGACCACTTCCTGGCCTGGGTGCAGGGCCAGGGGCTGACGCTCTACCCGCACCAGGAAGACGCGCTGCTGGAAGTCAGCGCCGGGCGACACGTGGTGCTGAACACTCCCACCGGCAGCGGCAAGTCGCTGGTGGCGCTGGCTGTTCACTGGAAGGCCCTGTGCGAAGCGAAGCGTTCCTTCTACACCGCGCCGATCAAGGCCCTGGTGTCGGAGAAGTTCTTCCAGCTTTGCGAAACCTTCGGCCACCGGAAAATCGGGCTGCTGACGGGGGACGCATCCATCAACCCCGGCGCGCCCATTATTTGCTGCACGCAGGAAGTGCTGGCCAACATGGCCGAACAGCAGGGCGCCGCTTGCGAGATAGGCGCCGTGGTGATGGACGAGTTTCACTACTACGCCGACCCCGAGCGCGGACACGCCTGGCAGACGCCCCTGCTGACGCTGCCCGACACGGCGTTCCTGTTGATGTCGGCGACGCTCGGCAACACCGCATCCATCGAAGAAGCGCTGGGCGAGTTCAGCGGACGCGAAGTTGCGCACGTGTGGAGCAATGAACGGCCCGTGCCGCTGGACTTCGACTATCGCGGCACGCCGCTGCACGAAACCGTGGAGGCGCTGCTGGACGAAGGGCGCGCGCCCGTTTACGTGTTGAACTTCACCCAGCGGGATGCGGCGAGTACCGCCGGTGCGCTCACCAGTGCGCATATCTGCAGCAAGGAACACCGTCTCGAAATTCGCGAGGCGCTGCAGGGCTTTCGTTTCGACTCGCCCTACGGCAAGGAAATGCGCCGGCTGCTTTCGCACGGCGTCGGCCTGCACCACGCGGGCCTGCTGCCCAAGTACCGCCTGCTGGTGGAGCAGCTTTCGGGCAAGGGTTTGCTGCGTGTCATCTGCGGCACCGACACCCTGGGCGTCGGCGTCAACATCCCGATCCGCAGTGTGCTGTTCACCGCCCTGGCGAAATACGACGGCGAGCGGGATCGCATCCTCACCGTGCGCGAGTTTCACCAGATTGCGGGGCGCGCAGGGCGCAAGGGTTTTGACGAGCGCGGCAGTGTGATTTGCCAGGCGCCGGCGGACGTGATCGAAAAGGCGCGCCGCAAGCAGAAGGGCAGGCGCGAGCTGCGCGCCGGGCGCGTGC
>CAZJXU010000434.1:0-8925 GCA_964550095.1 uncultured Spirochaetales bacterium
CCTCCACGCGGCGCAGCGCGTCGAAGCGCTCGCCCAGCACATCCACCATTTCCGTCGCCGCCTGGCGACCGACCGCCGCCAGCGTGCGTTTCATGGAGCGCGCCCGGGCATCGTGCGCTGTGGAGGTGACGCGGCCCGCCGCCCAGGGGCCTGCGCCCTCTGCGCTGACCGCGCGCACCTGCACCGTGTAATCGGTATCCGCCTCCAGACTGGTCGAAATGGTGTGCGTCAGGGTGTTTTCCCCCGGCACGGAAATCGGCGTGCTGTACGCAGAGTCGGGGTCGGCGGTCTTTTTGTAACGCAGTTCATAGCGGGCAATCGGCGCGCGGCCGCTGTTGTCCGCCGGCTTCTGCCAGCGCACCGTGAGCGCCGAAGCGCTGCCGGGTTCGGCGGGTTCCACCACCACGTTGAGCGGCGCCTGGGGCGGCGCCTGGTCGATCAGTTCCACCCTTACGTTAATGAGCACTTGCCCGGTAGGGCTGCCGTTGTCACGGGCGGCAATCCGAAAGGTGTAAACCGGCTTGGTTTCATAGTTATACAGGGATTCGCCATCTGCCGTCTCAAACGTCCAGAGTTGGCCGCTCTGGTCCAGGCGAAAGAATTGGCCATCCGGATCGACGACAGGGGGCACCTTGATGTAGCTCAATTCATCCCCCGCATCGGGGTCCCGCGCCACAATCGGGCGACCGACCGGAACCCCGCCGAGCACGTTCTCGGGAATGCTGCGCGTCGCAGTGCCGCCCTCGGCAAAGACCGGCGGCTGGTTCTGCGCGTACGCCGGCGCGGCAAAAACAAAGAGCAGCAGGGCGCCCAGCCACAGGGCGGGCGCGCCCCGCATGCCGTATCGCCTGCACAAAGCCCTGCCGCGCGTGTTAAATCCGGTCAACAATGCTCTCCCCCTGGTCCCCATTTCCGGCGGGTCCGCCAGCGGGTTCGGGTTCCGGCCGGGGCCGCGCCTCCGATAACGGGGCCCGGGGCCGGGTTACACATCCTGTTCCCTTTTTTGAGCGAAAGCGAAGGCCGCAACGCAGCGGCCCTGCCGGGCCGGCGCGCCTCCGCGCCCGCCCCGCAGCCGCCTTCACGCCCGCCCGTAGCTTAGCGCACTCCCCGTCCATTTCCGGCCCTTCCCGGGCCGCCCCGGACGGCGCCGGGCCAAAGCACAGGCGGACAGGCCGGGAGGCCGTCCCCGAGTGCAGCCGGGGGTATTCTATACGGAAAGCATGGGCCGGATGCAACCATAGCGGCGGCCCTGCAGCCCCTCCCGCCAGGCCCGTTCCGTCGGATAACCCCCTCGAAACGCCTTTCAGGGCGGCAAGGGCCGGGGAGCGGCTGGGCGCCGCCGCCCCGCTCCGCGCGGGGGCATCCTCCCGAACTGGGGCCCCGGTCGTATCGCCTGGAGCGGCCAACCGCATCGCCCGCCGCGGGTGACTTGCCAACGGACGGGGCGGCCCGCCGTGTCGGCCCCGCAGCCACCCGGCAGCCCCGCACGGCTGCCACGCTCCGGCAGCCGGGCCAAAGCCCGTAAGCCCAGCGGTGATACAGCCGCCCTATCGCTGCGAACGACCGAATCGCCGCCGACGTCGCCCCCCGCTGCGGGCGTCCTCAGCACGCCGGGCCGGTCGCCCTGCCGCGCCCGCCGCCCGCCCGCCGGCGCCTGCTTGTCCGGGCCGCGAGCGGTGTCTAATTTCCCGCACCATGAGCATGCGCAGCACGATACGACCGACCGGCCTGCTCGCGGCCATCCTGCTCGCGGCGCCCGCGCTGCCCCTCCCGGCAAAGGCCGCAGACCCCTTTTTGCGCCGCACGGCCACCGTCGAGGTGGTGGAGCGGGTGGGGCCTGCGGTGGTCAACATAACGGCCGAGCAGGCGCCCGGGCGGCGCCGACGCGGCAACAACCCCTTCTTCAACCGCTTCTTCAACGACATCTTCGAGCCGCGCCTGCGGCGGCGCGCCGATGGCCTGGGCTCGGGCGTGGTCATCGACCCGGCGGGGCACGTGCTCACCAACCAGCACGTCATCGCCCGCGCCAACGCCATCCGCGTCACCCTGGCCGACGGCCGCGAGTTCGATGCGGAGCTGGTCGGCGCCGACGCCAACAACGACCTGGCCGTCCTGCGCCTGGCGCCCTCCGAGGGCGATGCGCCTATTCCCTGGACGCCGCCGGGCGCCTCGGAAGACCTGATGCCCGGCGAACCGGTGATCGCCATCGGCAACCCCTTCGGCTTTTCGAATTCGGTCACCACCGGCGTGGTCTCCGCCATCGGCCGCTCCATTCGCGTGGAAGACCGCGTGCTGCACGGCATTTTGCAGACCGACGCTTCCATCAACCCGGGCAACTCGGGGGGGCCCCTGCTGAACGCCGAAGGCGAACTGATTGGCATCAACACCGCCATCTTCCAGGACGCGCAGGGGATAGGCTTCGCCATTCCGATTGACGTGGCCAAGCGCGTGGTGCACGAGCTCATCACCAAGGGCGAGGTGGCGCCGGTCTGGCTGGGGCTCGATTTGCAGGATCTGACCCCCGCCCTGCGCGACGCATTTTCCATGCCGCCGGGCCTGCTGGGCGGCGCCCTGGTCGCCAGGGTGCAGCCCTCGGGGCCGGCGGCCTCGGGCGGCCTTTTGCGCGGCGACGTGATCACGGCGGTGGACAAGGTCGGCATCCGCTCGCAGCGGGAGTTCTACGAGTACCTGGAGCGCACCACCCCGAACCAGGAACTCGCGCTGCGCATCCAGCGGGGCGCGCAGGACCTGGAAACCCGGGTGCGCACCGCAGAGCTGCCGCCCGGCGTCATCGAAAGCTGGGGCGAAGACCGGCTCGGTTTCAGTTTGCGCCCGTCGGTGGGCGGCGGCTACCAGGTGGGCCGGGTCGATCCGCTGAGCGACGCCGCGCGCATCGGCCTCCGGCCCGGCGATCTGGTGCTGGGCCTGCAGGGCCTGGCGCTGGGCCAGCCCGGCGCCCTGCAGCGGGCGCTGGTCGATTTGCGCGGCCGCACCCGCGCCCGGGTGGTGGTCGTGAGGGGCCGGCAGCGTTACGTGGTGATGGTGCGGCTATCCTGAGCGCGCTGCCCTACGGGAGGCCGGGCTCGCGGGCTTTGACCTGGCTGCCGGAGCGTGGCCGCCGTGCGAAACTGCCGAGTGTCCCGTGGCCGATAGGTCCGCCGCCGTCGCACAGCGGTGGAGACCGGCCACATTCGTTGGCAAGTCGGGAACTTCCGCCCCGGCCCGCGAGTCCTTTATGATAGAGAGACCGGCCACGACTCAGGACGACACAGCCGCCCGCCGCCGCAGAGCAACAGCGGCCGGCCACAATTGAGGACGACACCGATGCGATTCCAATTCTTCCGACGCCTTGCAGCCGCGGCCTCGCTCGCCGCGCTGCTGCTGCTCGGCCTGCTCTGGCTGAACGACGCGGCCCCGGGCAGCGGCGGCCTTGCATCGCTCGGCGAATGGCTGGGCGCCGGGGCGCCCGCCTCGGCGGAGCGCACCCCGGCTTCGGACGCCGCGCCCTTCTGGCGGGAAAACGAAGGTCGGCCAGCGCCCCTCGCAAGGCCGCCCCAGGGCGCCCCCGGCAGTTTCGCCGACCTCGCGGAGCAGGTGAAGCCGGCCATCGTGGACATCACCGTGCGTCCGGAAACAGCGGAGGAGGAAGCGGAGGAGGACGAAGACTTCCGGGCGCCCCGCATGCCCGGCTTCCCTTTCTTCCGCTTTCCCCCGCCGCCCAGGAGCCCGAGCAGGGGCAGCGGCACAGGCTTCCTGATTTCCGAAGACGGCTACATCATCACCAACGAACACGTCATCGACGGCGCCGGGGAAAGGGGCGAGGTGATGGTGCGGCTCGGGGACGAGCGCACGCTGCAGGCCGAGGTGATCGGCAAAGACCCGAACACGGACCTTGCGCTGATCAAAATCGAATCGGAACAGGCGCTGCCCACCCTGCCCCTCGGCGATTCCGACCAGGTGCGCCCGGGAGACTGGGTGCTGGCGATCGGCAACGCGCTGGGGCTCTCGGGCACGGTCACCGCCGGCATCGTCTCCGCCAAGCACCGCAAGATCAACGACGATCGCTTTGACGACTTCATCCAGACCGACGCCGCCATCAACACCGGCAACTCCGGCGGGCCGCTGATCAACCTGGCCGGCGAAGTGATCGGCATCAACACCGCCGTGCGCCGGGGCGCCAACACCATTGGCTTTGCCGTCCCCGTCAACATCGCCAAGCAGGTGCTGCCGCAGCTTCGCCAGAGCGGCCGCGTTTCGCGCGGCTGGCTCGGCGTGAGTATCCAGCCCGTCGATAAAGACATGGCCGAACTGCTGGAGCTGGGCGAAGCCGGGGGCGCCCTGATCGCGCAGGTCATGGAGGACAGCCCGGCAGAACAGGCGGGCTTGCAGCAGGGGGACGTGATCGTCTCCTTCAACCGGCAGCCCGTCTCCGACGCGGGCGACCTGCAGCGCCTGGTGGCCGCGCAGCGCGGCGGCAGCGACGCGGAGCTGGAGTTCGTGCGCGAGGGCCGGCGCCGCACCCTGTCCGTCACGCTGGACGAACTCGACAGGGACGGGCCCGTCTTCGCCTCCTCCCGGGAACGCGACGACCGCTTCGACACCGAGGACTACGGCATTTCGGTGACCGAGCTGACGCCCGAAATGGCGAGCCGCCGCTCTCTCGAAAACGACAACGGCGTGGTGATCAGTCGTGTCGAGCCGAACGCGGCGGAGGCGGGGCTGCAGCGCGGCGACGTGGTGCTCGAGGTCAACCGCGAGCCGGTCGCCAACATCGCGCAGTTCAAAAACCTGGTGAGGCAGGCCGATAGAAGCAAGGGCCTGCTGCTGCTGGTGCGACGCGGCCAGCGGGAATCTTTCCACACGCTGAAGCCAGCGCCGGGATAGGGTCGGCGGACGGGGCCGGGATGCACGTCCGGTGATGGGGAGTCCGCCGACCACGTCCGTTGGCAAGGCGGGGCCTGCTGCTGCTGGTGCGACGCGGCCAGCGGGAATCTTTCCACACGCTGAAGCCGGCTGAAGGATAATTCCGGCGAGGCGCTTGCCTTCACGCCCGGCGTGCGCATGCTCTCACCATGCGTTTCGACAAGCTCACCATCAAGGCCCAGGAGGCCGTCGCCGCCGCCCAGGAACTGGCCGCAGGACGCGGGCACGCGCAAATCACCTCCGCGCACCTGCTGCGCGCGCTGCTGGACCAGCCCGAAGGGGGCGCGGCGCCCATCTTGCAGAAAATCGGCGTTTCGCCGGGGGCCCTGGGCGAGGAACTCGAGCGGCGGCTCAGCGCCTTGCCGAAGGTACAGGGCGGCGCGCAGCCCGCCCTGTCGCCTGCCCTGCAACAGGTGTTCACCGCAGCCTTCCAGGAGGCTTCAATGCGCCGAGACGAGTACGTCTCCACCGAGCACCTGCTGCTGGCGCTGGGGGCCGACAAGCAGGAATCCGCCGGCGCCGCGCTGGCCGGTGCGGGCGCCACGCGCACCGCCATGGAAAAGGCCCTGCAGGAAGTGCGCGGCAGCACGCGCATTACAGGGCAGGACCCGGAATCCACCTACCAGGCGCTGGCGAAGTTCGGGCGCGACCTCACCGACGTTGCGCGCAGCGGCAAGCTCGACCCGGTAATCGGGCGCGACGAAGAAATCCGCCGCGTGGTGCAGGTGCTCTCGCGCCGCACCAAGAACAACCCGGTGCTGATCGGCGAGCCGGGCGTGGGCAAAACCGCCATCGCCGAGGGCCTGGCGCAGCGCATCGTGGCCGGCGACGTGCCCGAGTCGCTTTCGAACAAGCGGGTGGTGGCGCTGGACATCGGCGCCCTGCTGGCCGGCGCCAAGTACCGGGGCGAATTCGAAGATCGCCTGAAAGCGGTGCTTCGCGAAATCGGCGAGGCCGGCGGCGAAGTCATCCTGTTCATCGACGAGCTGCACACCATCGTGGGCGCAGGCGCCGCGGAAGGCGCTGCAGATGCAGCCAACATGCTGAAGCCCGCCCTGGCGCGCGGCGAGCTGCGCTGCGTGGGCGCCACCACGCTGGACGAATACCGCAAGCACGTGGAAAAAGACGCGGCCCTGGAGCGTCGCTTTCAGCCGGTGCTGATCGGCGAGCCGAACGTCGAAGACACCGTCTCCATCCTGCGCGGTTTAAAGGAGCGCTACGAAGTGCACCACGGCGTGCGCATCCAGGACGCCGCGCTGGTGGCGGCGGCGCGCCTCTCGCACCGCTACATCAGCGACCGCTTTCTGCCGGACAAGGCCATCGACCTGGTGGATGAAGCCGCCAGCCGCGTGCGCGTGCAAATCGATTCGATGCCCGAGGAACTCGACCAGGTGGAGCGCAAACGCACCCAGCTCGAAATCGAACGCGAAGCGCTGAAAAAGGAAAGCGACGCCGCTTCGCGCGAACGCCTGCAGCGCGTGGGCCAGGAGATCGCCGAGCTCGCGGAGGCAGGCGGCTCGCTGAAAGCCCGCTGGGAAAACGAAAAGGGGCTGATCGCGGACCTGCGCCGCCGGAAGGAAGAGCGCGAAGCGCTGCAGCTCGAACTCACCCGCGCGCAGCGCGCGGGCGACCTTACGCGCGCCGCCGAAATTCAATACGGCAAGCTGGTGCAACTGGAAAAGGACATCGAGCAAGGCCGGCAAAAACTCGACGAACACCAGCAGCAGGGCTCGGTGCTCTCCGAAGAAGTCACCTCGGATGAAATCGCCGAAATCGTCTCGAAGTGGACCGGCATCCCGGTGGCGAAGATGCTCGAGAGCGAGCAGGAAAAGCTGCTCGGCATGGAGCAGGAACTTGGGCAGCGGGTGGTCGGGCAGGACGAAGCGCTGGCCGAGCTGGCGAACGCCGTGCGCCGCGCCCGCGCGGGCCTGCAGGACCCGGGCCGGCCGATCGGCTCGTTCATCTTCCTGGGCCCGACCGGGGTCGGCAAAACCGAAACCGCCCGGGCGCTGGCCGAGTTCCTGTTCGACGACGAAGCCGCCATGGTGCGCATCGACATGAGCGAGTTCATGGAAAAACACTCCGTCTCGCGCATGATCGGCGCGCCGCCGGGCTACGTCGGCTACGAAGAAGGGGGCGTGCTCACCGAGGCGGTGCGGCGCCGGCCCTACTGCGTGGTGCTCTTCGATGAAATCGAAAAGGCGCACCCGGAAGTCTTCGGCGCGCTGTTGCAGATCCTCGACGACGGCCGCCTGACCGACGGACAGGGGCGCACCGTGGACTTCCGCAACACGGTTCTGATACTGACTTCCAACATAGGATCCCAGTCCATCATCGAACTGGGCGAAGCGCAGCGCAGCGAAATGGAAGCGCGCGTGATGGAGGCGCTGCGCGCCCACTTCAAGCCGGAGTTTCTGAACCGCGTGGATGCGACGCTGATCTACCACCAGCTCACGCGCGAGCACCTGGGCCGCATTGTCGATATTCAACTCGCGCGCGTGCAAAAGCTGCTCATTGAGCGCCGCATCACGATCGAGTTCAGCGACGAAGCGAAAAAGCTGCTGGCCGACCAGGGCTACGACCCGCACTACGGGGCCAGGCCGCTGAAGCGCGTGGTGCAACGCATGGTGCAAGACCCGCTGGCCATGAAAATACTGGAAGGGGCCTTTGGCGAGGGCGCCAAGCTGCGCGCCGATGCGCGCCTCTCGGGCGACGCCCTGGAATTCCGGGAAATCTGAACCGCCCGGCGTGCGCGGCAATGCGGGGCGCGGGCGCATGTGCATCGGGGCGGCGCCGCCCGGTGAGATGCGTGCGCGGCAACACCGACGGTGGGCGCGTGTGTATCGGGGCGCCGCTACACTGACGGCGCCATGAACGCAGAACCCGCGCAGCCAGGCCCCCGCAAACCGGGCGACGCGCACAGTGAACATGCCGGGCGCAGACAGCAGCTGGCCGGCGTGGATGAAATCAGCGCTGCGCTGGATGCCGGCGCGTCGCTGCGCCTGGTGCTTGTCGCTGATGCGCCGCGCGACCCGCGCACACCCGCCCTGCTGGCCCGCGTGCGCAAGCTCGGCATCACGGTGCAGCGCAGCAGCGCCAATGCCCTGCGCCGGCTTTCCAAGAGCGACCCGCCCAGGGAACTGCTGGCGCTGCTGGGGCCGGCGCCGGACGCCAAGCTGGACGAAGCGCTGCAGGGCCGGGGTGCATTCTGGCAACTGGTGGGCGTTGCGTATCCCGGCAACGCGGGCTTTGCGATCCGCACCGCCGATGTCTCCGGCGCCGACGGCATTGGCCTGGACTGCAGCTTCGGGCACGATGCAAGGCGCGAAGCGCTGCGCGCCGCCATGCGCGCCGACCGCTACCTGCCTGTTTTCTGGGAGCGCACGGCCGAAGTGATGGAGCAGGCGCGCGCAGCAGGACGCAGCGTGCTGGCCGTCGAAGACGTGGGGAGCGCCGCGCCCTGGGCATTCGACCTGGCCCGCCCCCTGCTGCTGGTGCTGGGCGGTGAACGCCACGGCATCCCCGGGGAACTGCTGCGGGCATGCGACGACGTGATCCGCATTCCCATGCGAGGCTTCATCCCTTCATACAACGTGCAGGCGGCCATGGCCATCGTGGCCGGCGAGCGGCTTCGGCAGCTCGGGGCAGGCTGACTTGCCAAGGGACGGTGACTTGCCAAGGGACGGGGCATGACTTGTTACGCCAAACCCGGTCGGAAAGTGTCGTGAAAGAGTTGAAATGTGTCGTGAAAGAGTTAAAATGTGTCGTGAAAGATGTTGAAATGTGTCATGAAAGAGGTCAGAACACGTCGTAAAAGAGGTAAAATCCGGTTAAATGGTTGGGAAATATGTCGTGAAAGAGAAATTATGTCGTGAAAGGGTTGGAGTCCGTTGACAAGTCATTCCGTCGATAAAGCAGGACCCCGCGGCTTCGCCGGCAGGCCGAGTTCACCTTGTTTCAGCCAGTGCGCTTCGGCGTTGCCGAGTGTGAGGCCCGGGCAGA
>CAZJXU010000435.1:0-2339 GCA_964550095.1 uncultured Spirochaetales bacterium
TACTCCGCCACCAGGCGCAGCGTGCGCTGCTCGCCCATGCCGCCGATCAAGATGGGAGGGTGCGGGCGCTGCAGGGGCCTTGGCGAACAGGTGGCCTCGGCCAGGTGGTAGTAGTGCCCTTCGTGCGCGCCGCCCTCGCCCCATAAACGCTTGGTGATTTGCAGGATTTCTTCCAGGCGTTGAAAGCGTTCGCTCTTCGGGGGAAAGGGAATGCCGAGGCCGCGGTGTTCCCGCTCGAACCATGCGGCGCCGATGCCGAACACGGCGCGCCCCCCGGAAAGAACGTCCAGAGTGGTGACGGTTTTCACCAGCACGCCCGGGTGACGGTAGGTGGCGCCGCTCACCAGCGGGCCCAGCTTGATGCGGCGGGTCAGGCCGGCCAGGTAGGCCAGCGTGGACCAGGCTTCCAGCATTTCGTTTTCCGCCGGGCCCTGGGAGGAAATCTGAAACAGGTGGTCCACCACCCACAGGCTCGCAAAGCCGCCTTCGTCTGCGACCTGGGCGATTTCGCTCAGCGTGCCGGCGATGGCGTCCGGGCCGCCGGGCCAGGTGTAGCTTCCAATTTGCAAACCGACGCGCATCTGGCTGCCTCCCCTGCCCGCTGATCCGGTATCCCCTGTCTCACTGCGGCCCGCGTTGCGACCCGGCGCTGCGTTGCGACGCCGCCCTCCGCTGCGGGCCGGTCGTCATCATGCAGGCACCGGCGCCCCGCCACACTGCGCCGGCCATGCAGGCGCCCGCGCCCCGCCACGCTGCGCCGGCCACGCGACTGGGCCGGGCGTCATCATGCAGGCCGCCGCCGGGCGGGCAGCCGCCGATCGCGCGCGTCTTCACTCCGGCCGCCGCCAGGCGACCCGGCACGCCCCTCGTGACACCGACCGCTGCCGGGGCGCACACCCGAAAGTAACGGGCAGGGGGGAATCTAACCCGCCAAGCAGGTACCCTGCCCCCATGGAACCCGCGCCCCCGGAAACCGCCCGCGCAGGCTTTGCCGCTGATACCCCCGGCGGCGCGGCCGAAGGCGCATCCACCGCCAGCGCGCCCGGCAATACACCCGATAGCGCGGCCTCTGGCGCAGCCGAAAGCGCACCCGCCGGAGCCCCGGGCAACACACCCGAAGGCGCATCCACCGGCGCACCCGGCAGTACACCCGATAGCGCGACCGAAGGCGCAACCGCAGCCGCCGCCGAAGGCGGCCCCTTGATGCACGGCGCCTACCCCCTGTTCCTGGCGAACAGCGCCGCCTGGTTCAGCTCTTTCGGCATCAGCCAGGCGATGCTGGCCTGGCTGGTGGTGGGAGAACTCGGGGCCGGCGACGAGGTCACCGGCATCGTGCAGGCCAGCGCCATGGCGTCGAGCCTGCTGCTGATCTTCATCGGCGGCCAGGCGGCGGACCACAGCGACCCGAGGCGCATGCTGCTGGTGCTGCACCTGCTGGCGGCCCTGCCCCCGCTGGCGCTCGCCTTCGGCGTGTACAGCGGCCTGCTCAGCGTCACCTACCTGGTGCTGTGCAGCCTGCTGCTGGGCGCGTGCACGCCCTTCGGCATGCCGGCCAGGGAGATGCTGCTGTGGCGCATCGGCAAGGCCAACATCGAACGCGCCGTCACCGGCATGGTCATGGTGCAGTTCGGTTTCCAGGCGGCCGGCATGCGCCTGGCGGATTTTGCGAGCAGCGTCGGCAGCGTGCCCATTTTGCTGGTGCAGGCGCTGCTGATGCTGATCGGGCTGCCGGCGGGCGCGCGCCTGCCGAAGAGCCCGCCGCGCACACCGCGTGCGGACGCGCATTCCCCTTCCGAAATCTTCGCCGGGCTCGGCATCGTGTGGAACTCGGATCTGCGCTGGGTGTGGGTGCTGACGCTCGGCGTCGGACTCTTCTTCGGCGGCTCCTACTGGACGGTGACGCCGCTGATGCTGCGCGAGCTCACCGGCAGCGCCGACGGCGTCGGCGGCCTGCTCTCGATGTTCCAGGTCGGCACGCTGATCGGCAGCGTCGCGCTGTTGCTGCGCGGCGGCGTGCGGCGCAAGGGCCTGGCCATGGCCGTGGCCATCCTGGTCGGCGCGTGCGCGCTGCTGGTGCTGGGCCGCGGCCTCTCCTACCCCGGCATGCTGGCCGCCAACCTGGCCTGGGGGCTGGGCGGCGCCGTCTTCCTCAACATGGGCCGGACCCTGTTCCAGTTGCGGGCCCCCGCCGCCGAGCGCGCCCGGGTGCTGTCGATGAACCTTTTCGGCTTCCTGGCCACGGCCCCGCTGGGCGCCCTGCTCTCGGGTTTCATCAGCGGCCAGATCGGGCCGCTGCACACGCTCAGCCTGCTGGGCCTGGCCATGCTGGTGCTGGTGGG
>CAZJXU010000436.1:0-3366 GCA_964550095.1 uncultured Spirochaetales bacterium
CCGACGTGGTCGGACCCGGCGGTCTCGGTGGTCCTGGCAGGCGCGGGCCCGCCCGCGGGCGGCGCTTCGGCCGCCCGGGACCCGCCGGCGCCGGGCGCGGTTTCAGGGCTTCGCTTTTCCATCGGGGGCGGAGTTTAACCACCGATGCGGCTGTTGATAAGACGGCCTGGACTTGAGGCAACACGGCATGCGTCCAAACACATCCTGGACGGGCGACCACCATTTGCCCGGGATTCTGGTCAGGTATCCCTCCGGGGCCTGGGCTTGACCGGGCGGCGTCAGTGACGGGAACGCCCGGTTTCGACCCGTCGCAGTGGCGACATGGCGACCCGCTTTCATGACAATTTCTATTCCTTTTACGACATTTTTCCTCCCTTTCACGACACAATTCTCTCTTTTACGCCATTTTCTCCATTCTTTAACGACATTTTCATGTCTTTTACGACAAATTCCAGCCTCTTTCACGACACTTACCTTGGGAATTTGGCGGTTTTCCCGGATTTTTCCCGCCATCTCTTGGCCCGACGCCGGTTCCGGATGCCTCCGGGGCCGCCGTTCGCTGCGACCGGCAGTGTCGTGGCCGAGGGGCCAATTCAAGACGCAACACGTTCTATGCTCCGGGGCATGGACCAAACCCGCGCGCCGGGCGCCGAGAACCAGGCGCTGGAAGCGCGACTGGCCGCGAGCCTGTCGCGGGCCCTCCCCGGCTTTCGCGCGCTGCGCTCCACAAAGAGGCTGAGCGGCGGCGCCAGCCAGCAGACCTGGCGCGTCGAAGTCGAAAGCGTCTCCGGCCCGCGCACGCTGGCGGTGCGCATCCGCATCGCCCGCCCCGGCGACGAAGGCGAAGGCCCGGGCCCCGCCGGCGAAGCCGCGCTGTTTCGCATCGCGCGCGCCGCGGGCGTACCGGAACCCGAAATCCTGCACGTCTTCACCCCCGAAGACGAACTCGGCGAAGGCTTCGTGATGACGTGGCTTGCGGGCGAAACCCTGGGCGCGCGCATCCTGAAGGACCCGGCGCTGGACGAGGTCCGGCCCCGGCTGGCATTCCAGTGCGGCGAAATCCTCGCGCGCATCCACGGCATCGACATCGCAAAAAACGGGCTCGTGGGCATGCTGAAGACGCTGACGCCCCGCGAAACCGTGAACGCCGTGTGGGAGCGCTACCGCGCTTTCGACACCCGGCTGCCGATGATCGACTACACGGCCCGCTGGCTGCAGGATCACCTGCCGGAGCAAAGCGAAGCCGCGCTGGTGCACGGCGACTTTCGCAACGGCAACCTGGTGGTGGCGCCAGGCGGCATCGTCGCCGTGCTGGACTGGGAGATCGCGCACATCGGAGACCCGGCGCGCGACCTCGGCTGGCTGTGCACCAACTCGTGGCGCTTCGGCCGCTTTGATCTGCCCGTGGGCGGCTTCGGCCATCTCGAAGACCTGCTCGCGGGATACCGGAGCGCGTCGGGCGTGCGCATCGACCGCCGGCGCGTCCACTTCTGGCAGGTGTTCGGCTCCTTCTGGTGGGCGATCGCCAGCCTCGGCATGGCGGAAACCTGGCGCTCCGGCTCGGACCGCAGCGTGGAGCGTCCCGGCATCGCGCGGCGCAGCTCGGAATGCCAGGTGGACTGTGCGAACCTGCTCATCCCGGGCCCCGTGCAGTTGGCCGCGCCGACGCCAGCGCCCAGTTCGGTCGATATGCCGCGCAGCGACGAGTTGCTGACCAGCGTGCGCGACTTTTTGCGCGTTGATCTGCGCGGCGCGCTCGAAGGACGCGCCGCTTTCCTGGCGCTGGTTGCGTCCAACTCGCTGGACATCGTGCAGCGCGAACTGACGCTCGGCCCCGCGCACCGGCGCATGGAACACGAGAGCCTGAAAGCACTGCTTGGCGACGATGCGCCGCTTGAAGCGCTGCGCGCGCGTCTTGGCGAAGGCTTGCGCAGCGGCGCCGTGCCGCTGGATCAACCCGGCCTGGCGCAGCACCTGCGCAACACCGCCGCGAACCAGCTCGCCATCGATCAGCCCCGCTACTCCGGCCTGCGCGTCGCCATGGCCGGGGGCGCCGGGAGCGACGCAGAGAATCCCCCTCGCACCGAAAAGGAGCCCACGTGAACTTTGATCTTCCCGAAAAACTGGTCGCCTACCTGGCGGAACTGGACGACTTCATCGAGAAGGAGATCCGCCCGCTCGAGCAGCAGGACGACAACATCCGCTTTTTCGACTACCGGCGCGAAGACGCGCGCACCGACTGGGAGCGCGGCGGCCTGCCGAACGAGGAATGGGAGGCGCTGCTGGTGGAGGCCAAGCGCCGCGCAGACGCGGCCGGGCACTACCGCTACCCCTTTCCGAAGGCATGGGGCGGGCAGGAGGGCAGCAACCTCGACATGGCCGTGATTCGGGAACACCTGGCGCACAAGGGGCTGGGCCTGCACAACGACCTGCAAAACGAACACTCTATCGTGGGCAACAACGTGGGGCTTTTGCTTCTGCTCCACTACGGCAGCGAGGCGCAGCAGGCCGAGTGGCGGCAGCGCCTGGGCGAAGGACGCGGCGGCTTCACCTTCGGCATCACCGAAACCCGGCACGGCTCCGACGCCACGCATATGGAAACCACGGGCGTGCGCGAGGGCGACGAGTGGATTTTGAACGGGGAGAAAACCTGGAACACCGGAATCCACAAGGCGAGTCATGCACTGGTGATGGCGCGTACCGCCGGCCAGGCGGGCGATGCGAACGGCATCACCGCCTTCCTGACTCCGACAGACGCGCCGGGCTTTCGCATCGAAGAGATGATCTGGACCTTCAACATGCCGACGGACCACGGGCGTTTCACGCTCGACAATGTGCGGGTGCCGCACGGCGCCATTTTCGGCGAGGAAGGCCGCGGCCTGCAGGTGATCCAGCACTTTTTCAACGAAAACCGCATCCGCCAGGCGGCCTCTTCGCTGGGCGCCGCGCAGTTCTGCATCGACGAAGCGGTGGAATACGCGAAGCAGCGCAAACCCTTCGGCAAGGCGCTGGCGACCAACCAGGCCATCCAGTTTCCGCTGGTCGAGCTGCACACCCAGTGCGCGATGCTGCGCGCGCTGGTCCGGGAAACCGCCTGGCGCATGGACCGTCGCGGCCCCTTCTCCGTTTCGGACAAGGTGTCGATGTGCAACTACTGGTCCAACCGGCTGTGCTGCGAAGCCGCCGACCGCGCCATGCAGGTGCACGGCGGCATCGGCTACTCGCGCCAGAAGCCCTTCGAGCACATCTACCGCCATCACCGCCGCTACCGGATCACCGAGGGCGCGGAAGAAATCCAGATGCGCCGCATCGCGGGCTACATGTTCGGCTTCATGAAACAGCGCGCGCCCAAGGGTGTATCGTCCT
>CAZJXU010000437.1:0-1814 GCA_964550095.1 uncultured Spirochaetales bacterium
GTGGGCACCAGCGTTTTTTCGTCGCCCGCGAGCAGCGAGAGCAGCCGCGGGTCGGCGCTTAGCCCGTAGGCGATGGCGATGCCGTAGTCGAGTTCGATGGTGTCGAGGCCCTTGTCGTTGATGGCGTCGTTCAGCGGGAAGAACAGGCCCGCGTAGCTGAGCTGCACCGTCGCGTGGATCGCGCGCAGCAGGATGCCGCCTCGGTATTCGAAGATGCGGCGTTCGGGTTCGTTGTGCTCGATGGCGCGCGCGAATACGACGAAGGGCATCAGCGCGTAGCGCTGGTAGTAGGGGCCTTCCGTGTAGTAGCCGTCCGGGGAGAACAGCTCGTCCAGTTGGCGCAGGAAACCGCCGCTGCCGTCCCGGGCGATGCCGAGCAAAGCCTGTTCGACGAGCACGGCATCGTTCAGCACGTAGCCCGTCATGCCCACCGCGGCGGTCGCCCAGGTGCCGTGATTGTGAATCTTGTCGAAGGTCTGCGGCTGGCCGAGCGAGAGAAACTCGGCCAGCGGGCGAAACAGTTCCGCCTCGAAGCGTTCGCGCTCGGCGGCCGGGAGCGCAGGCAGCACCGCGTCGTAGCCCTGGATCGCGTAAACCAGCCACACCGACTCGTTGAGGCTCTGCCAGAACAGCCGCCCTGGAGTCTGCTCCTTGCGGCGCGGGTGCTCGCCCAGTGCCGGGTAGAGGTCGGCGTAGGCGCCCAGAAGCTTGCGCGCGATTTCCAGGTAGCGGGCCTCGCCCGTCCAGCAGTAGAGCAGCCCGGCGTCGTGAATGGCGATGCCGCCCCGCTTGTGCTGCTCGTGCGTGTAGCCGCCCCCCGCGTCCGCCGGAACTGGCACGTCCATGCCGGCATCCACGAAGCGGTCCAGCCGTGCGGCGATGGCGTCAAGGGATGCAGAGAAGCGCGGCAGCGCGCGCGCGCGGTCGCGCTCGGCATCCGCCACCTCTGCGCTGAGCAGCAGGCGCGGATGTTCGAGGGCCGCGTCGTCGCGGGTTTCGCCGCAGGCCGCAGCCAGGCAGACCAGGGCCGGCAATGCGCAGGCCGTCAAGCGCGTCAAGCGGCGGCGCGCGCCGCGGGCCTTCACTGTCCCTCTCCGATGGGGCCAATCTCCGGCTTCGGCGTTCCCTGCCAGCGGTTGTCCCGCACCAGGGTGACAGGCTCGCCCACCGTCTCGACCACGCGCAGCGGCGCGCTGTTGACCACCCGGTTGTTCGAGAACTCCGTGCGCTGCACCCCGAGCAGGTAGATGCTGCTCCGGCTGCGGTTGCGACGGTTCTTGCCGACATTCTCGAGCCGGTTGTCTTCGAAGACCAGGTGCGGGCCGAAGGTGCTCTCGTCCGTTCCCCCGCGGTACAGCTCCACCACGGCGCCGCCGATGTTGCGGAAGCGGGAGCCACGGATGGTCACGTAATCGGCGTTGAACAGGCCGAAGTCGTCCCGTTCCCGCTCCAGCGCGAGCACGTGGCCGGAGATGTCCTCGAAGCGCGAGTTTTCGATGAGGATCGAATCCGCGAGCGTGTGGCCCGCCACCCGCAGCACGTTGAATGAATGGTTGGTGTCCAGTTTGCGCACCACCACATCCTTCATTTCCAGAACGTAATTGGTGAGCATGCTGTAGCGCGAGGTGCGGACCAGCGAGTTGCCGTGCGCGTCGGGCGCGCGGCTTCCGTCGAGTGTGATGCCTTCCAGGCGCAGCGCGCCGCCGTCCACGATTTCGAAGAGCGCAGAGCGCTCCCAGTGCACCACGGCCTGTGTATCGGCCCCGGGCTCTGCGGCGCGCACCGTGATCGCCCGGTCGAGCAGCAGTACCTGC